>JAAZJU010000042.1 GCA_012800195.1 Clostridia bacterium | reverse complement strand
ATGAATATAGATACGGAAGGTGCAGAAGTTGAAAATATTTCCATCCAGGGCTTTGAGGGGCTTTTAGTTAATAAAGACCAGCATATAACCATTGTTTGGCATAATGAAAGTCATATTTTTCTTTTAATGATCCATGCACAAGAACTGGATAATACCGATGTTTTAGCAATAGCAGAAAGTGTGACTTTACAGGAATAAATTTTTTTGGTGGGGTGTCCAGTTTTATAGTTCAGATTCGTCTATATAGATGAGGGATAAAAATTAATATTTCAGGAGGGTTTTAATATGCAAAAAAAGATTGGCTTTATATTTCTGGCTCTTATATTATGTTTAACCTTGGGGGTTCCTGCCTGGGCAGGGGAGTCTATAACGCCAGGGGATAAGTATCAAAATATTACACCCTATTATCAATATATAGCTAGCATTGGAGCAGATTTTGGGATTGAAAATAATGGCTACACTATAAGTACAGGAAACCTGACCTATTTTCAAAACTATGATTCTGTGATTAAACTTACTTTGCAGCGTTCTACCAATGGAAGTAGTTGGTCTAATGTTAAAACCTGGTCTAAATCCTTTTCCGGTAGCGGCTATCATAGCTTAGAGGAAGGCTGGTATGTAGCCAAGGGCTATTATTACCGTGTAGTGAATACCTCAGAGATTAAAAACGGCAATACAGTTTTAGAAACAGCTTCATATACCACATCGGCGACCTATTATTAATAAATACAAAGGTTAAAAATTTTTTCTAGTAAGGTGTCCAGTTTTAAGGTTTGGATTCGTTTATACAAGTAGAAAGAATTATAGGACAAGTTTAAATAATGCGTAAATGATTTTTAAATATTCGGTAGGGAGGTTAATAATTCCCCGCGAATAATATAAAAATCCCTGTCAATGTTATTCTTCGCGAAAAGGTGAACATTGACAGGGGGACCCTCTACCTTTGCAAGGCAAGGATGTAATTATTATATCCCTCTCCCTGCTCTTTTGTAAAGGTAAAGGAGTTTAGAGGAGAGGAGGAGTGTATTTATTTTTATAAAAGATTTCTCATATTTAAATAACCATATTTTCTGAAAGAGCATTAGCAAATTGTTGCAAACTATTGCAACAAACCAGAATTGATGAAAAAATTGAAAAGGAGAATGAAACATGATATTGATAAAAAAAGGGTTAAAGAATAAAAAAAGGCATATATATTTATAATTGTAATAGCCTTTGTGTTTGCTGTATTAGGTGGGACTGTAGATGCCAAAGCTTATGATTTAGATATTAAGGGGGCAACAAAGTCTACAGTATTGTCTATTAGCCTTGACGAAATGCCGAATAGATCAATAGCTTCTAATGATGATACATTGGAGATAACTTTATCTCTTGATAAAAAAGATAAAAATTATCAAGAATATGTAGCAGCAAAAAGTACAGGTATAATAACAATTAATGGGGAGAAGAATGACTTTTCTGCTGAAGGTACCTTAACACTTTATGAAAATAATGTTGTACTAGGGGGCTTAGTTGGCAGTATAAATAATTCCTCTGACCTTAATGATGTAATAACACTTTCAGTGCATTATGATATTGAAACTGGTGATATGTCTATACCTGTTTCAATAGGAGTATTAAGTAAAAATACTGAATCCACAAACTATAAATTTGGTAGTTCATCAATACAAATTCAAAAAGCTGTTCAAATGAAACTAGAACAAGATAAGAACAAAACTCAAGATCTGTTTGTAACGCCACCTTCAGAGGATGTTATTGCATCATTACCTCCTGGTGATTATATGTCTTCTTTAAGAAATCAGGATGACCACGGTGGAGCATGGCTTGGTTTATATGCCCCAAAGGCTGTACGCAGAGCGAATAATGGTGTTCATGATGTCGGTGTTTCAACTCGTGTTAATAAGAATACATTTGAAAATTATATGAGAGGTAAAGGATACTCCATATATACAGGTGCAGCAGGCTGCAATGGGCCAATTAAACCATCAATTTCTCTAGATAACTCTACTTCCGGATTAGGATTTATAA
Organism: Clostridia bacterium; assembly: GCA_012800195.1. GTDB lineage: Bacteria > Bacillota > Peptococcia > Peptococcales > BICA1-8 > JAAZJU01. The sequence goes on along the minus strand of JAAZJU010000042.1, from coordinate 32,140 downwards.
CCAATGCCTTTTGGCCTATTAACTCAAGTACAAGTATTACACTACCCATTCCTACTACTTCCAATCCAGCAACTTGGGGGACAATTTCAATACCTACTGCTTCTACTTCATGTACACAAACAGTTAGCTCCACAAGTTGGAATATGAGTAGACTTGCTGGCTTTACATCTCAAATTTATTCTTCAAATGGAATGGGTGCAAAAGCTGAAATCGCTCATAGAAGTAATCCAAATGCCACTAGCGGAAAGATAACTGGTGCTGTAAGCTATACTTTATATGCTACTACTAATGACTATATCATGGTTTATGAGACTATCTATCTGTCTACCAGCGTAAATGTTATTATTGATTAAGGTTCATAACAGGGCGGTAATTTTACCGCCCTGTCTATTAATAAAAAGGGGGATTTTATGAGGTTATTATACTTAATTCTGAGACCGGATACTTTATGGGGAAGATTTATTTTAGTCCTATTATTATTAACAGTATTATTCTTCTTGCCTGCTGTGATAATCCACAGACATAAGATCCGTCAAGTGATAGCCCAAAGAAAGCAGATAGTTATAGGCCTTTTTGTGTTGCTGATGATGTTATTATTTATTCAAATAGATTTTAATTTAATAGACGCTTATTCCTTTGCTAAAAAATATGGCTGGGAAATCCATGAAGTCAGGCCTGTACATAAAACCATGTTTAAAGATGGAAGCTTGTTAAATGAAGAAAATACACAAAGTTTAGCAAATGAAAATATACAAGTATACTCTATAAATGATCCTCGTGGCATGGCGGCCCTAATTTGTTCGGACACTATCGGCTTACCCTATGATCAATTCCTAAATAAAAAAGTGAAATTATATTCGCTGGATGTAAAAGAGGAGATAAGCTTTAGTCATGAGGGCAAAGTATTTACACCGGATATAGACTTAAAGATTGGCTTTATTAATAATGAGATTGTGTTTGGGACACTCTTTATTCGGAGCGAAGTTGGCTCCTTATATTGCCCTGTAAATTTTAACGAGGAAAGTATAAAAGAAGAAATTTTGAAAATCTATGAGGATAGCCGGTATGTACCAGCTTACGGTGATGTACGCATTAGTTTCTTACCAGGAGGGCATCAACTCTACTACTATCCTTATCGTATTATTTTCCCCGTAGAAGATGTTTCTCTGGAAGATTTAAAGCCAGTAATACCAGAGGGAATTTTCAAAGTAGGCTTCGATAATCGCTATATTATTGCTTTGCAAAATGAAGCTACTGCAGATCTTAGAGCTCCAGATATACCAGTAGAAAAATATTATATCTTGGATACCGAAGAAAAGATTGTTTATGAGTATAACACATTAGAGGAATTTGAAAATCAATGCCGACAATTAAGGATAGATAATATTGAATTCCATGCAGTCGATTCCTTTGCAGTAAGGAGCTATGCTCGGTTTGGGATTTAAGATATAGGCATTTCTGACTCAGAAATTACTTAGTTTATTACGTCTTTATGGGCCAGATTTCTATTTGGCATAGGCCCTTCTTGAGTACTTAGTTCTATAAATACAAAGGAGGTGCTATATTTGGGTGAAGGGGCAACATCACTTTATGTAACTAGTTCTTTGAGTTGGTGGGCTTGGATAATTTGTATATTACCATTAGCTTTATTAATATTTTTTTATGTAAAAAAAAGATTTAAAGAAAAGGAGAGGAGAAGTAGTAAATGAAAAAACAAGCAATATTATTCTTAATGTTTGCACTTTTAGTTACTTCAACTGCTGTTTATGCTAATAGTGAAGAAGCTAATGCTTTGCAAGTTATCGATCTAGAGGGATATACAATATATGTCTTAGAAAAAACTGCTAATTATGAAAAACTAAAATCTGTAAATAAAAAAACAGGGGAAGTTGAATATGTAGAAAGTTTTCTAGGGGGAGAACAACCTAAATATGTTGTTACCACTGAAGAAAGTGAACTTTTAGTAACTAAAGATGAAGATGAAATTTTAATTTATGAAGATAATGTAATTATACAAAGAATAGGTATAGGACCAATTGTGAGTATCTCAGGAATTCCCACTAACATAATTACTTTGTTACCGTGGCTAAGCACAAGCATTGGACAGATGGATGTAATCTTAATGTTAATTTTATGATGCAATAGAGAGGATAAATTATACATAACAATGTTTAGTCTAGGGGCATTGCAAAATCTCATTGCTAGCAGTTAGGGCAAATTTGCTTTGGAAGAAGGAAGGAGGCGATATAAATGAAGTATCCAAATTTTATCAGAAACCTAAGCTACCTTATTTTAGTAGCAACTCTTTTTATAGGTGGAAGTACATTAATCCAAAATTATCTTCGGGAAGTTAGTAGAACCTTTGATTATAATCCATATTATGTGCCATTTATTAGCTTTGTATTCTTTGGAGGTATAGGTATTTTGTTGGGGTTAAGTGCTAAGAACTTTCCTGCCCAAAGAAATAAAATAGTGGGAATTGATAAATTAAAATTGATATTATTAGGGGTACCCTCCCTTTTAGTTGCCCTAGCACCTATATGGGTATTTTGGGAAGTAGCTAGCAATTTAATCTTTAAATTTTTACCCATGCCCACTATTATTTATCTCCGAGATCCAAAGACAACTATAGTTGCCAGTTTGATTTTGGGTCATACCTTAATATCCAGTTTGAAACTGGAACAAAAAGAGTGGGGAGAGGAAACAGATGAAAGCTCTATATCTGCCCCAGTCCAGTAGAGTAGCTCCTTCTATTTATCAAGGGAGGTATTATGAATGAGATATGTGAAATTTTAAAATATATAGTAATAATGTTTGGTATTATCGCTTTGCTATTCATTTATATATACAAAGAATTCCCAGTCCAAGAGGATATAGCAAGTATTGAAGCAAGTATTGCTAAGACAATCTCCTCTCAAGGAATAGAGCTTATTAAGTATGTTAAATTAGAAAATAAGCTTATAGCAATGTATAAGCTTGACCAACAAATTGGCAGGGCGGTTTTTACTCAAGGTATAAATGGACAATATAAAATCGCAAGTGCAGGCTACGGAAGTAGTCCTATTCCCTTTTTTATTGAAGATACCAATAAAGGCAAATATGCTGTTATCATGGGACAAAACCACAATAATGAAATCTCTTACATCTAGGTTAAGACACAACTTGAAGAATCTACAATAGAAATAAAGGATAGTGACTTTATTGAAACAGAAAAAGTAGCAGAGGAAATTGTGGGTGCATATGCTCTGTCAATAAGTTTATTTAAAAAATGATATGAAATGAGGAGTGATAATGACGGACAACGGTAAAAGTGGGGAATGGAACAACATCCTGACGAACAGCCGGGATATGCTTTCTCTGACCGAGGGACTTGCTCTTCGGCTTTTGGATAAATATGAGGAAGATATTTTTATTTATAGCGTGTTTAGGGATTACCAATTTTCAGGTAAGAGCTTAAGGGGCTAGGGGAGGTTGAGTTTGATGAGGGATGATATGGGTCTTCGGGGCAGTAAGTTTTTTTTGCTCATTTTTTTTAGTATTATTTTTATTAATGCTCACAAACAATGCCTTTGCTAATGTAGGTGTATTCTCACCTCAACAGAGGATTACAGGAGCTTTGTGGCCTCAGGCTTCAACAACTATAGAAGTAGAGAAAGAAGCCTTGACCTTAGATTTTCAAACCGAAAAAAGATTGCTAGATATTGTGGATGTAGAAGCCAATTATTCTTTATTTAATAACTCTGAACTCCCAGAAAACATTACTGCGGGTTTTCCAGTTCCCTATTATGTCACCTCAGCAGACATTATTTTAGGTGATAAAGCGTCGGATTACACGGTTTCCGAAATAGATTTAGAAGGCTTGAGTGATATAGACGAAGAAAATAGGAATTGGCTCAAGGAAACAATTGTTTGGCGAGATCCTATTACTACAGAGGTTTATGCAGAACATGAGATAGAAATGTGGCAAAAGGTAAATATCTTAATCTTTGATATTTCCCTGCTTCCCTTGGAAAAAACAGATTTAAAGGTTAGATATGACCATCCTCCATCTTTTGATCGTTATAAATATGTCAATGAAATTTATCATTTTGATTATCTGTTAGAACCTGCCTCCTTCTGGGCGGACTTCGGTAGTCTAACTGTAAAGTTTCATGTCCCACATAATTGGGAATTTGCTAGTAATATGGAAGTGGAAAAACTTGAAGGTAGCAATAATGTTTATGAGGTCTACTATCAAGGGCTTCCTGAAAATATGCTCAATATATCCTTGATGAGCAAGGATGGATTTTGGTTTGGTCATGGCACTGTAATAGGTGTATGGGTAATGGCAATCATAGCTATTCTTTCAATTAGTTTTCTAGGTGGTCTAAAGTCCGATAATTTGTATGTCAAAATGATTACTATCTTAATCATTGCAATTATAGCCATAAAGCTATTTTTAACTTTTAGATTTACATCTAACAATCTTCTTACGCTAATTATAATAATATTTCTTTTAGCATTGAGCGTGAGGCTTTATGAAAGGGCTGCAAAGAGGATATAGAAGTTCTGGTTTTTATAATTAACATAATGAAAAAAAGGTTAAACCCCAGGGTTTAGCCTTTTGCTTTTCCATTTCTATAGACTAGATTTCTATTTGGTAAAGGGCCTTCTTGAGTACTTAGTCCTAAAAAATACATAGCAGGACAAAATCTGGTTATTCCCTCAGCTACCTTCCATGATCCAAAGGCCATCATACTTTTGGAATCTTCCGTAATACCTAAACCTAAAAGAAATAGTCCACCTCCTATTCTGACCATTGCATCTAGATCCCCTACATTTTTCTTCATAATTAAAACCTCCTTAAGGTTATTGATTATCTTTATCTTTTGTTAAACTTTCAAGAATAATGACTGAGAAATATAGGGAAACTAAATTTGATATTTGCTTAGGAGGGATGTTAGTGGATGAAAAGGTAGTTGCAGTAAATAAAAATGAGCAAGGAGACATAGTATCGGTAAAAACTAATCAAGGTCGTGTCTTTCGTACCGACCAAGCAATTCTCCAAGTTCGGGCAGGTAGATTGGCTGGTCTACAGGTGGTTAACCGAGATGGAAGGGAATATATCAGAACCAATGCCGATGGTATCGCAGAAAACAATCTTGATAATTTGCCAGAATTTTAATAAATCCAGGAAGGTGAAAAAATGAAAATTAAAGAATTAATGACCAATGATGTTTTTAGTGTGTCTCCTCAGGATCCTATTGTGAAGGCTGCTAGAATCATGCAACAAAGAAATATAGGTTGTATTCCGGTCTGTGATAGACAGGGACAGGTTGTAGGCATTTTAACCGATAGGGATATTGTTATTAGGGTGGTTGCAGAGGGTAGAGATCCTAATAAATTAGATGTAAATAAGGTAATGTCTAATGACATCACCTGTGCTACTCCAGATATGGAAGGAGAAGAAGCAGCCGGTATTATGGCCAGACACCAAATTAGAAGGTTGCCAGTAACCGAAAATGGTAGATTAACTGGTATCATCTCCATAGGAGACTTAGCGACTAATAATATCTTTGTGGATGAAGCTGCCCAAGCTTTAAAAGACATATCCCAACCTAGTAGACCATTAATGTAAAGAAAAATTAAGGAGGACAGAAGCCACATAATGTGGTCCTGTCCTTTTTTGTTTGGATTTGCTATAGTATTAATAATGACATCCTATCTTAGAAAATGAGTGATGATTTTGGGAAATGTGAGATTAATATATAATCCTGTTTCTGGACAAGCTTCATTTAAAAATAATTTAGATTATTTAATAGAACGCTTTCAAAAAGAGGGGAAACAAATTATACCTTATCGGACTGAAAGTAGTGAAGATGCTTTTAAGGCAGCTTATAATTTAGAGGAAGATCAATATGAAAGAGTCTTGGTAGCTGGTGGGGATGGCACAATTCACCAAGTAATAAATGGTCTTATGCAAAAGGGTATTGATATACTTCTAGGGATAATACCTGCAGGGACAGCCAATGATGTTGCCAATTATTTAGGTTTGCCTCGCAATATTAAGGAAATATGTGATGTGTTAACAGGAGATAATTTTCTTGAAACAGATTTGGGTTTTGTAAACAATCGTTATTTCATCAATATTGCTAGCGCTGGGCTCTTAACTGATGTTTCCCAAAAAACAGAAATCGTTGTTAAAAATAACTTGGGGAGATTAGCTTATTATTTAAAGGGATTGGAGCAATTACCCAGGTTTTATTCTATAAATATTAATCTAGAAAGTCCCGAGTTTAGTTACGATGGAAATGTTTTTTTGTTTTTAGTTATGAATGGAAAATCTGCAGGAGGTTTTCCCAAAGTCGCTCCTTTAGCCCAGATGAATGATGGTTTATTGGATGTTATACTGTTTAAACCAGCTTCCTTACCAGAAGTAGTTTCACTATTTATAAAGGTGGTCAAAGGAGAACATCTTGCTAGTCCTCAGATTATATATTTTCAGACTAATAGTTTAAAAATTTCCTGTCAGGAGGATTTATTAACTGATTTAGACGGGGAAAAGGGACCAGATTTCCCTTTGGAAATTAAATGTTTACCTAAAAAACTAAAAATTTTAGTCCCATAGAATATTAGTTTTAACCCTTGACTGGATTAGAATTTCAGGTTATAACAGAGAAAGATGGAGGGATAGGACAGTGTATGATTTTAGAAAATTAAAATTTAATCCAGTTTGGGTTGCCATTGGTACAGTTTGGGTACCTCATTTGATGACTAGGTTACCTTTACCTGTGACACCCAAATCATTGTTAATTACTGCAACAGTTTTTGTACAAGTTTATTTTGTTTATTTAGGTATTGAGAGAATAATTGATGAAAAAGCAGAAAGAGAATATGCAATGCAAAGAAAATCTAAAAAGAAAAAATAGTATTTTAGGTAGAAAGAGCTAGCACTAGGGTTAAACCCCTGTTTAGAAAAGGAAAACTAGGGGAAGATATAATTTAAATATAATTAGAAAGGTGTGTGCTAGAATGAAGCTCTATGTTGATCCAGATTTATGTATTGCTTGTGGTGCTTGTATCAGTCTTTGCCCAGAAGTTTATGACTGGAATGATGATGGTATAGCCCATGTCATTGTAGATGAAATTCCTGAGGATTTAGAAGAGTGTGCTGTGGATGCTATGGATAGTTGTCCCACAGAAGCAATTAAAGAAATTGACTAGCCCTACCAAATGGTAGGGTTTAATTTTTATACAGAAGTGGTTTGCAAAATGTCCTATTATTTTGCATAATCATCTAGGGGGAGGGAAGTAGCTATGACGGCGGAGAGAAGAAAACAGATAATTAATATCCTAGGTAAAAGTGTCAAACCAGTTAAGGGAGGAGATTTAGCATCCCTATTAAAAACCAGTAGACAGGCCATTGTTCAAGATATAGCTATCTTACGGGCTCAAGGAGAAGATATTATTGCTACACCTCAAGGCTATTATAGTTCTAAGCTTCCCAATAATATTGGAGAAACCAGGGTGTTTGCTTGCCAACATGATCATGAGGGAATGAAAAATGAATTGGAAATAATGGTCTACTATGGGGGTAAGGTTCAGGATGTAATTGTAGAACATCCTTATTATGGGGAACTAAAAGGAAACCTAATGTTACAAACAATGGAGGATATTAATAATTTTATAGAGAATATTAATCAATCAGGGGCGGAACCTTTATCAATTTTAACCAAGGGAGTACATCTTCACACTGTTCTTGCACCTTCTAAGGTGGTTTTGGATAAAATAGAACAAGAACTAAGAAAAGCAGGGATACTTTTATAAGATAACCATAAAATGTCAGAAAAGTTTTTGCCATTATTTCTATTGACTTTGAGTAAGTATAACATATAATGAATTGTACATTCCCCTTCTAAGAGGAGGTGGTTACCATGAAGTTTAAACGTTTAAGTGAAGACAAAATTCAAATAATAGTTAGTAGTGAGGACCTTGAAAAGAGGAATGTGAAAAAGTGGGACTTCATGCCCAATAGCCCTAAGGCTCAAGAATTTTTCCAAGAGATGTTGGATCAGGCCTATGAAGAATGTGGTTTTGAAGTGGATGCAGATACTCAACTAATGGTGGAAGCATATCCCATGACCTCGGATAGTTTAGTTATCACAGTAACCAAGGTCAGACAACTTGATAAAGATGAATACGATGATGAGCTTTTAGATGATTTGGAAGATGAAGAAATTGCAGAACTTGAAAGTGATGAGTTAGTATATTTGTTTAGGGATTTTGAGGATGTTACTCAGTTTTGTAAGCAAGTAAATGGTGACTATCGGGATGGTTCTAATATGTATAAATTGGGGGATGTATATTATTTAACTTTTTTAGAACCAGATAACCTATCTGATCATGCCTTAGGCATGTTAGGTGAATATGGCAACATAGTACATTTAGCAGAAGCTTACTTAGCTGAACACGGTAAATTGATGATTAAAGATAAAGCTATAGAGGTTATGGCAAATCTTTAAATATTAAAGGGAGTCTTACTGTAAGACTCTCTTCTTTATACCCAAGAATAGGAGGAGCAAAGGTGGCTACAGATTTAAAAAAAATACAAGCAAGGCTAAAAGAAATGTATCCAAAGGTTAATAGTGCCTTAAGATTTAACAACCCCTTTGAACTCTTGATTGCGACTATCTTATCAGCCCAATCAACGGATAAACAGGTAAATAGGGTTACCACAAAATTATTTGCTAAATATCCAGACCCTTATTCCATCAGTGAGTTAACACCTGAAGAACTAGAGGAGGAGATTAAAAGTATTGGGCTATACAAAAATAAGAGTAAAAATATAACCAAAGCCTCTAAGTTATTGATTGAAAAATTTAATGGCCAAGTACCTCAAACCTTAGAGGAATTAATGGAATTACCTGGGGTGGGTAGAAAAACAGCCAATGTAGTCTTAAGTGTAGCTTTTGGAATTCCAGCTATTGCCGTGGATACTCATGTTTTCAGAGTAGCTAATCGTTTGGGCTTAGCTAATAGTAACAATCCTGATAAAACAGAGGAACAGTTAATGGCTAATATACCCCAAAAAGATTGGTCTGCCGCCCATCATTGGTTGATTTGGCATGGTAGGCTAGTGTGTAAGGCTAGAAATCCCCGCTGTAGTAGTTGTAAACTAAGTGACTTATGTAAATTTTATAATAAAAATTTAAACTTACTGGAAAATGAACAGGATTAAAACCAAGGAGAATTAGCTACCTTGGTTTTAATTTATGGTGAAATTTGGTATTATAATAAATATAATTATAAAATCATCCTAAGGAGTAGATAAATGTCCCTTAAGACATTGATTTTTTCCGTATCTATTGGTGCAGGTCACGATAGTGTAGCCAAAGCTATTGCCCAGGAAATCAAAGCAAAATCAACAGATAGTGACATTATCATCGTTGATACCTTTAAATATATTAATCCTATACTCAACAAAGTGGTTGTAGGGAGCTACATGGAAACCATAAAGTTTACTCCCAAGGTTTGGGGTTATCTATATACCCAGGCAGAAGAAGGGGACAGGCTCGTAGATATAGGACAAATCTTATCAAAGCTCCTATCCCCGAAATTAGAAAAGCTTTTAAGGGATTTTAACCCCGATGTATTAGTTTGTACCCATGCCTTTCCTGTAGGCATATTATCAAAATTAAAGGAAACAAAAAATATTAATATTCCTTTAGTTGCCTGCATAACTGATTTCACTGTGCATCAATTTTGGGTGCATCCCAAGGTGGACTTATACATAGTGCCCCAAGAGGATTTAGTATATCCTCTTCTTAAGGCTGAAGTGGATTCTAAAAGCATCAAAGTCCATGGTATTCCCATTAGAAAACAATTCTCGGAAACATATTCTCAAGAAGAAATTAGAAAAAGCTTAGGCTTAGAAATTAGTAAGAAAACTTTGCTTATTATGGGCGGAGGATTGGGTTTAGGCCAAATTGAGAAAATTGTCAAGGAGCTTTTAGAGGAAACGGAACTACAGATTCTTGTAGTAACAGGAAGCAATGAAAAACTTAAGAAAAACCTAAGTTTACTTAAAGGGAATAATTCTTTACATGTTTTTGGTTTTGCAGAAAATGTGGCTGAACTTATGGCTGCGGCCGATATTTTGATTACTAAGCCAGGGGGGGTAACCACTGCAGAAGCGCTAGCCATGGAGTTACCAATTGTTATCATATCTCCACTTCCAGGTCAAGAAGATAGAAATACTGAATATCTTCTTAATAAGGGGGTAGGGATTAGGGTAAGAAATGAAGAATACCTAATTAATGAAATTTATAGTCTTTGTCAGAATCCTTTACGAATAAAACATATGAAAGAGATGGCTGCCCAATTAAAGAGGCCTAAGGCAGCCTATGAAACAGCTAAGGCAATCTTTGAGCTTTCTATGCACTAACCTGACTTAAACCCAACTTTTGCAAAGTGTGGATTAAAGGGGGGTTAGTTCCTGATTGATTTTGATGAAGTTTCAGTGTACTGGAGGAGGAGAATGGCAAATCAGATTGAAACAGATACTCATGCTAAATTAGTTAAGGAAGCTTTAGTCCAAGAAGCTTTTAAGGCTAAGGTTTTTCGGGCAGAAAAAATAGTTGTTGATCCGAGAGTAAGGTTAAAATGTAGAGTACCTCTTTGTAATGCTTATGGCCACAATCTGATGTGTCCACCTAATTCCCTAGATTTAGATGAGTTAAAGGAAATACTTACACACTATCAATGGGCTTTATTGGTTCAAATTAAAACTCCCTATGCCGAGGGCTTTTTAGGAGCTAAAAAGGTGCATAAGTTAATTAATCACTTAGAGAAGGAAGCTAACAGGATGGGCTTAGTTTATGCCGCTGGTTTTATTGGCGGGGAGTGCAAACTATGTGAGCAATGTGTGGGACAAGGTTCCCAGGAACCCTGTCGCCATCCTTTTCAAGCTAGACCCTCCATGGAAGGCGTCGGAATTGATGTCTTGCGCACTGCGAAAAACATAGGGCTAGATTTTGAAATAAATCATTCCCCTGAATTAATCTGGAATGGCTTATTATTGCTAGAATAAGGAGAAAAATCTTGATAATAGGAACAATCACTTTTAAAATACATATTCCTTACGCCCATTCTTTAAAAGAAAAGCGTAGTGTGGTAAAAAGTATCATTGCCAAAATCCAAAATAAATTCAATTTGTCAGTGGCAGAAATAGATTTACAGAACCAATGGCAATTTGCCCTGATTGGGGTAGCTATGATAGCCAATAAAACAAAAATAATTGAACAACAAATAACGCGGGTTATTGAATTTTTAGATAAACAAACTGAATTTGAAGTTATAGAAATTAAGACCGATATTTTTTGAGGTTATATAAAGAGAGGAGAGCTAAAATGTCTGCTAAGATAATTAATGGTAAGGAAATAGCCCAAGATATCAAGGAGGGCTTGAAAAAAAGAGTTCAGGCCTTGCCTATGACACCCGGTTTGGCAGTGGTTCTGGTAGGAGATGACCCTGCTTCCCAGGTCTATGTTAGGAATAAAGAAAAGGCTTGTCAGGAGGTTGGTTTTTATTCCGAGGTTCATAGATTAGCAGAGGATACCAGTGAACAGGAACTTTTGGATTTAATCGAGCAATTAAATAATAATCCCAAAATCCATGGAATTTTGGTGCAGTTACCCTTACCTAAACACATTGATGAAAGAAAGGTTATTAATCAAATTTTACCTACCAAGGATGTGGATGGTTTTCATCCCATAAATGCTGGAGCTTTATTGATTGGAGAAAAGGGTCTAAAACCTTGCACCCCCAAAGGTTGTATAAGGTTAATCAAAGAAATGGGTCTAGACATTACAGGGAAAAAAGCTGTAGTGGTAGGTAGAAGTAATATTGTAGGTAAACCTGTGGTTTTAATGTTGTTGCAGGAAAATGCCACTGTAGAAATCTGTCATTCTCGCACTCAAGATTTAACCAAGGAAGTCAAGGATGCGGATATTTTAGTAGTAGCTATTGGTAAAGCTAACTTTATTACTGGTGAAATGATTAAACCTGGTGCTATTGTGATAGATGTGGGAATTAATAGACTTGAAGATGGTACTTTAGCAGGGGATGTAGAATTTGCTTCAGCTAAGGAGGTAGCAGGATATATAACCCCTGTACCTGGTGGAGTAGGCCCCATGACTATTGCCATGCTTTTAGAAAACACTCTAGAAGCTGCCCTAGCATTAATGGAAGGGAAGTAAAAAATGGAGAAGCGTAAAGAGCTCGATCAAATTTTACTGGAAATCTATGAGGATTTAACTAGGAATCATTGGTTAGCCAAGGAAAAACTTAATAAATATAACCAAAATTGCCCTCAAATCTCTCGATTTCTCTTATTTGAAGAAAAATTAGCAACAGAACGGAGGCTTATCGAGGAAATAAGCTTACCCTGTCGTCTAATTTTAGAGCATCTTACAACCTTTGAAGGTAATTTAGAACAGACTATCGGCTATAAAATTGGTAATTATCAGGCAGGCCGAGCCCTATTAAATAGTTTTCAAATTAAGGAATGGGGGAATATTGTCTTAAATCTCGGACATGTTCAATTAACTTGGCGGGATGAAGAATATAAATATCTTTTTTATCCTGATAAAGTTGTTTTACGGGCCTTTGATATCAATAAACCCGAAATTCATTTAAACTTTAGTTTTTATTTTAAGTACTCCCATGTTTTGGAAAAGTTTCAGGATGTCAAAGAGCATCCTCAGGTGGAATACTGGCATGAAGATTTAAATCTATAACCAAGGTATCTTATCCAAATCATCGCCCCTCAAGATAGGGGTGATTTTTCTTTGTAAAGGCTCTGGAACTTCCTTTATTTTCAGTTTATCGATCTTAAGAATTTCTATATTGTCCACTTTAACTCTTTGAGCCAATTCTCTGGTAGTTAAACCCCATTTTTTCCTTAATTCATTAACTGTTTTATTACGAAAGAAAAAAGCCATTATATCTCCCCCTATGTATAAGATAACATAACTTAGGAGTTATAAATAAAAAAATTCGAGCACAAGGCCCGAATTTTTATTCTTTCACTCTATTACCCATCAAGAAGGTAATAGAATATAGTCCTGCTGCACCTACAAGGCCGTAGATGATACGGCTAAATAAGGCACTTTGTCCACCGAATATCGAAGCAACAAGATCAAAATTAAATAAACCAATAAGACCCCAATTTAGTGCACCAATGATTACCAGTAATAGTGCTAATTTATCCATAATATATTTACGCCTCCTTTAATAAAAATTTATTGCACTATTAACTTAATTCCCTAGTTACTAAAGACTTATTCATTTTTAATCTCTCTAGTTCAATAAGCAGGAAAATTTAGACAATAGTTGAATTATTAAATAAATAACAAATATTAATTACTAAAATGGGAGTGGGAAAATGCTAAGCTTATCAACAGTACATATCATAAGTATAGTTTTAACTTTGGGCCTGGTGACAGCTTTAGGTATTTATTCTATGAAGAAAGTCCAAAATGCCAGCGATTTTGCTGTTGGAGGTAGAAATATTGGAGCCCCCTTGGTGGCAGGTACAATTATTGGTACTTTAGTAGGCGGGTCTTCTACCATTGGAACTGCCCAGTTAGCTTTTACTTCTGGCTTTAGCGCCTGGTGGTTTACCCTAGGAGGAGGAGCTGCATGTATCATTCTAGGGGTGTTTTTAGCCAAGCCATTAAGGGAATCAGGTGCTTCTACTGTGCCGGGTTTTTTGGCAGAAGCTTATGGCCAGAAAGCTAGACTTTTATCAAGTATTTTTTCCTCCCTGGGTATTTTTTTAATGATAATTGCTCAGATACTATCCGCTATAGCACTGATAACCACAGTTGTAGATGTGGAACCGATAATTGCTGCTTTGGTTGCTATATTCTTAGTAATTAGCTATGTTATCTTTGGCGGTGTGTGGGGCACAGGATTAGTTGGGCTCTTGAAAGCCTTCCTAGTTTACTTTTCATTATTAGTGGCAGGGATTACCGCTTATAATCTAGGAGGAGGATTAACAGGTTTTCGTGGTACCTTCCCATCTTTCCCTTGGTTTAGCTTGTTTGGCCGGGGTGTTGCTGTTGATCTAGCTGCAGGGTTTTCGCTAATAGTTGGAGTTTTATCTACTCAAACCTATTTCCAGGCCATGTTTTCAGGTAGGAATGTTAAAGCCGCTCGACAAGGGGCCATTATTTCTGGATTAGTAATACCACCCATTGGGTTAGCTGCTATTTGGGTAGGTATGTATATGAGATCCACCTATCCTGATATCAGCCCTGGTATGGCATTACCCTTATTTATTATTGAATACTTGCCCCACACTTTAGGTGGGGTGGTTCTAGCGACCCTTTTGATTTCAATTGTTGGTACTGGCGCTGGGTTAGTTTTAGGAGTCAGCACTATGCTTAGTCAGGATATTTATAAAAAGTTAATTAATCCTCAGACTTCTGAAAGAAAAGTATTGCAGTTTACCAGGTTGTCTATTATTTTGGTTACTTTAGTAACATTGGTTTTTGTAACCGGTAATATTAACTCTCTGATACTGGAGTGGGGTTTCCTTTCCATGGGGCTTAGGGGGTCAACTATTTGTTTACCTTTATTGGGTGCCATTTTCCTAAAAGGCTTCATTAAACCCAAGGCAGGAGTAATGGCTATTGGCTTAGCACCCACCTTAACAATTTTATGGGCTATTTTTGGATCTAAAAGTATTGATCCCTTATATATAGGCCTTTTGGCTAGCTTAGGTATCTTGTTTTTTGGGTCCCTAATTAGTAAAGAATAATTAACACATAAATAAACAAAATCTAAACATCCTAAGATTAGAAAAGGATAAAAAATGGGGTGTTTAGATGAAAAAAGAAAAGAAAAAAATTATATATGCCAAAGATATCCTAAAGCTAGAAGTGGCAGAGGAATTGGGGCTAATGCCCAAAATCAAGGAGGGAGGCTGGCCTGAATTAACCTCGGAGGAATCAGGACGCATAGGAGGAGTAATGACTCGCAGAATGAAACACTTAAAGTGGATTTAGCAGGGACTGTTGTATGACAGACCCTGCTTTTTGTTTGTAATACACTTTTGTTTGCTTTTCTGATATAATCAGTGGTGTTAAAAATGAAAAATATAGGTGGTGGATTTTTTGGGGTTGACTAAACATCAATTGATTCTTCAATATATAAAAAAATTAGAGGTTGGCACAAAAGTTTCTGTTCGGCAAATTGCCAAGGAAATGGATGTAAGTGAGGGAACAGCCTATAGAGCTATTAAAGAAGCAGAAAACCAAGGCATGGTAAGCTCCATCCCTAAGGTAGGTACAATTCGTATCGAAGAAGAAGAAAAGAAGGAAATTGAGGACTTGAGCCTTAGGGAAATTAGTTTAATTGTCGAAGGAGAAGTATTATCAGGTCATACAAAATTAGGTATGGTTCCTATCCAGATAATGATAGCTGCCTCTAGCAAAGATGCCCTAGAGAGAACTGTTGAAAAGAACTGTCTGGTTTTGGTAGGAGATAGGGAAGACATACAGTTGCTTGTCCTTGAAAGAGGAGCATCTTTGGTAGTGACTACTGGATTTAAGGTATCGGAAAAGGTGTTAGCTAAAGCTCAAGCCGAGAACATTCCTCTTATCAGTTGTCCTTATGATACTTTTGTAGCTACCTCCATGATTAACAACGCAATACATGAACGGTTAACATCTAAAGAGTTAGTTCGAGTAGAAGATATCATGATTGAAGATGTCGATTTTATTAGCCCCCAAGCTACTGTTTCTGACTGGTACAGGCTCAAAGAAGAAACTGGGCACAGCCGTTTCCCTGTAGTTGATCAGAATGGTGTAGTGGTGGGTATTGTTTCGGCAGTGGATGTGGCAGGCTCTGAGCCAGAGACTAGCATTTCAGCAGTAATGACTGGAGATGTTTTAACTGTTGATAGAAAAACACTAGTAACTCATTTATCTCGTTTGTTGGTTTGGGAAGGATTTGAGTTGGTTCCCATAGTTAGTGAAGAAAAACTATTATTGGGAGTTGTTAGTAGACAGGATATTCTTCAAGCCTTTCAACAAACCCAAAAACAACCCCAATTTGGTGAAACTATTGACAATCTTACTTTAAGCGGATTTAAATTGGTAGAATGGGAAAAAGGAGTTAAATTAGAAGGTGAAATAACCCAATTCATGGTCAATGAGTTGGGAACAGCCAGTGTAGGTGCGGTGGTAATGATTATGAATACTGCAGCCTATATTGCTGTTCGTAAAACTTTAAGATGGGATACAATAACAGAAAATTTCACTATCTATCAAATGAATCCACCAGCGGTGGGAGAATATTTAGATGTCTTAACTGAGATTATCAATATTGATAAAAAAACCTGTACCATTGAAATTTCCATCTACAGCGGCTCAGAATTAAAGGCTAAAGCTCTAACCACAGTACGGATTGTTAAAAAGTAATTCAGGAAGCATGATGCAAGAAGCAGGAAGCAAGAATAAACTTGTTTTCTGCTTTTTTATCTGCATGGTAGTGTGATGGCATTAGAGGTAAGGGGACACACCTTTATTAATAGTTAGTCTTGAAGCCAAGGAATGTCCCCAACTAATATTCTGCATGACAGTGTGTAAGTGTGTTAGTGGGTCAGAAAAAGGCTGAGATTGCTTCCCCGGCCCTTAATTACTGATTAGCTAGCCTTTGTATTTGATTAAGGGCCGGGGCGCAATGACATTCGAGCCGTAGAACTGTAGCACTGTAGAACGGGTCTTGCGCACTCGCGTAAGCACTTAATAACGAAAAAATGTTTCATTCTTAAGCTTACCTTTCTAGTTTTCTTGTTGCGGATCAACATATTGGGCATAAATATAAAAAACGGACTTTTCGGCTAATATTAAACTTCTCATTTCTAGGACAAATTGATAACTAAGAGCCTCAACATTTCTTCCATCTATAATTTCCCATACTACTTCTGCATCTAAATCCTGTAATCTTTTCCCCCGGATGCTTTTTACTAGTTCTTTTCCCTGTTTCTCTAATTCCAAACGAACTTGCTTTTCATCAGCAAAGCTACGCTCGGGTAATTCTATCTCAATTACTATTTCTTGAACAATAAGCCAGCGGAGGGCTTCGGATACTTTTCCCTCTAAGGCTTCAATTTTGCTTTCCTTTTCGGCCATTTCAGCTTCAAGCATGTTCTTTTCCCCATGGAGTTTATCCAATTGATGGCCTATGACCAAGGTGGATAAAACAGCCCCAATAATTACGCCAACTATAAATATAGCAAGGGCTTGGGCAAAGGGATAACTAGAGGGGAAGAAAAAAAGCCTCATGGTTTACCACCAGTCAAGGTATATATTATATATATTCCAATCTCGGCACCAGCAAAGGAACTAACTACATATAAAAAATGCTTAATCAAGGTACGATAGTCCCCTGAAAATAAACCACTACCCAAGGCTTCAAAAGAACTAAAGGTGCCTCCAATAGCAGCTACTACTGCCCAAATTTTCATTTCTTCAGCTAATTTGCGCATTGTAAAATACGGTTGTCCGCCAGTGATAACTGCAGACAAAGAGCCAATCATGGAACCTCCTAGGATTAAACCTAGGGAAGTAAAAAAAATAAATAATAATTTATTAGAAAAAGACTCCATAGAAACACCCCACTTTCAAGACCAAAACCATCCTTAATTTTTTTGGAGGAAGATTTTGTTCGTTGATTGTAGTAATATATATTTAGAAGGGTATTTTCCTATGCTAAATGTATTTTATTAATGTGAGAATTAGGGAGGTAACGATATGACTAACAGTAGTCCATTTGTCCATTTGCATAATCATACCTGCTATAGCCTATTAGATGGTGCTTCTAATATAGACAAGCTGGTAGCTAGAGCTAAAAATTTGGACATGCCTGCCTTAGCTATCACGGATCATGGGGTTATGTATGGAGTTATAGACTTTTATAAGGCCTGTAAAAAGCAAGGAATTAAGCCCATTATAGGTTGTGAGGTATATGTGGCCTCCCATACTCGCTTCGATAAAAGGCCTCATATTGATGATTCTCCCTATCACTTAGTGCTTTTAGCTAAGGATATGACTGGGTATAAAAATTTAATTAGATTAGTAAGCAAGGCTTGGTTGGAAGGTTTTTATTATAGGCCTCGAGTTGATCGGGAATTATTAGCTGCCTATAGCCAGGGTCTAATAGCTTTAAGTAGCTGTTTGGCTGGAGAAATACCAAGTCTTTTACTTGAAGATAGATATCAAGAAGCAAAAGAAACAGCTCTCTGGTACCGAGATATATATGGAGAAGGTAATTATTTCTTAGAGATTCAAAACCATGGCTTGGCGGAACAATTACAAATCAACCCCCAAATAGTTAAGTTAAGTAGAGAAACTGCTATTCCCTTAGTAGCTACCAATGATGTTCATTACATTGAAAGTCATGATGCTAAGGTCCAAGATATTCTACTTTGTATCCAAACTGGGAAAACCCTAGAAGATGAGAAAAGAATGAAATTTGCTACTGATGAATTTTATCTAAAATCTAAGGAAGAAATGAATTTAGTTTTAGGGGAATACCAGGAAGCTTTAGATAACACTGTAAAAATAGCGGAGATGTGTAACCTGGAATTTACCTTTGGAGAAAGCCATCTGCCTTTATTTACTGTGCCCGAGGGCTTTACTCTAGAGGGGTACTTAGAAAAGTTATGTGAGGATGGTCTAAAAGATCGTTATGGTGAACCTACGGACACGGCCCAGAAGAGACTTAAGTATGAATTGGATGTAATTAAAGGGATGGGCTATGTTGGATATTTTTTAATTGTCTGGGATTTTATTCGCTTTGCCAAAAGACAGAAAATATATGTGGGTCCAGGCAGAGGCTCAGCTGCTGGTAGCTTAGTGGCCTATGTCCTAGGAATTACCGATATAGACCCCCTAAAATATGATCTTTTATTTGAGCGTTTCTTAAACCCTGAACGGGTTAGTATGCCTGACATAGATATTGACTTTTGCTATGAGCGTAGGGGAGAGGTTTTAGATTATGTAATAGAAAAGTATGGTGAGGACCGGGTATCTCAAATAATCACCTTTGGAACAATGGCAGCCAGGGCGGCTATCAGGGATGTAGGGCGTGTTCTCAATATTCCTTTATGGCTAGTTGATAAGGTAGCCAAACTTATTCCCAATGAATTGGGAATAACCATTGAGAGAGCTTTGGAGGTTTCTAGTCAACTTAGGGAAATGGTAGAAACAGATCCTCAAATAAAGGAATTGGTAACAATGGCTCAAGCCCTAGAGGGGCTACCTCGTCATGCTGGTACTCATGCGGCTGGTGTGGTTATCTCTCAGGAGCCTTTGGATACTTATTTACCCTTACAAAGGACTTCTGAGGGAGGAATTACCACCCAATTTGCTAAGGAAACCGTAGAAGAAATTGGCCTTTTAAAAATGGACTTTTTGGGTTTAAGGACTTTAACTGTGATTAATAACGCGGTACAAATGGTCAAGGAGACCCAAGGAATAGAGGTGGATTTTAATAAAATAGATATAGAGGATCCATTGACTTATGAGCTTCTTTCTAGAGGAGAAAGTATAGGGGTTTTTCAATTAGAAAGCTCGGGAATGCGAGCAATTCTTAAGGATTTGCGGCCTGAGCATTTTGAGGATATTATTGCCCTTGTGGCTTTATATCGTCCTGGTCCCTTAGGAAGTGGGATGGTGGAGGATTTCATCCAACGCAAACATGGGGAAAAAGCTATAGAATATCTACATCCTGCTTTAGAACCAATATTAAAACCCACATATGGAATAATCCTTTATCAGGAACAGGTAATGCGGATTGCCAGTGAATTAAGTGGTTTTTCCTTAGGAGAAGCTGATCTTTTACGCAGAGCAATGGGTAAAAAGAAACCAGAGATAATAGCGGGGCTCAAGGAACAATTTATTCAAGGGGCTCTCAAGAATAATATAGAAGCTAGGGTAGCAGAAAAGATCTTTGAGCTTATTGAATATTTTGCAGGCTATGGATTTAATAAAAGCCATAGTGCCGCTTATGCCTTATTATCCTTTCAAACTGCCTATTTAAAGGCAAGGTATCCAGTAGAGTTTATGGCTGCTCTTTTAACCAGTGTTATGGAAACCACTGATAAAGTACCTTTCTATATTAATGAGTGTAAAAGGATGGGTATTAAGGTTTTACCACCCGATGTAAATGAAAGTAACGAGAATTTTATTATAAGTAATGGTAATATTCGTTTTGGACTAGCGGCTGTAAAAAATGTGGGTAAAGGGGCTATTCAAGCAATAATTGCTGCTCGGGAAGAAGAGGGTAAATTTATATCTTTACAAGATTTTTGTAGTAGGGTTGATTTAACCCATGTGAATCGTAGGGTTATAGAGAGCTTAATCCGTTCGGGAGCTTTTAGTTCAGTACCAGGGAATAGGGTCCAGTTGCTCCAGGTGCTAGATACTTGTTACGAACAGGGACAATGCATACAAAAAAGTAAAAATAGTAAACAGGTATCTTTTTTCGATTTAGTCGAAGATAGCAATTTTTCCATTGGTCTGGCCGAAGTGAATCTTCCTAAGGTGGAGGAATTTAACCAAAGGGATATTCTAGCCATGGAAAAGGAATTTTTGGGTCTTTATGTAAGTGGCCACCCCCTGGAGGAATTTACTCAAGTTATAAAATCTAAAACTAAGAATCAAATTATAGACTTGTCTCAAAAGGAAGATGGCGAAAGAATACTAATTGGCGGAATTATCACTAGAGTACAAAAAAGTGTAACTAAAAAAGGGCAAACTATGGCCTATTGTACTTTAGAAGATTTAACAGGTACCCTAGAGGTATTAGTCTTTCCCAAGGTTTTGGAAGCCTACGCTCAATTGGTTGAGGTGGATAAAGTAGTACTAATAAGAGGGAGGATAAATACCCAAGAGGAGACAATAAAGTTTTTTGCTGAAGAAATATCAGAGCTTTCCCCTAATATGGGGTACGAAAAGCTTTTTATCAAAATTGATTCAGGGATGGGTGATACAGAGAAGATCGATGTCATTAGAGAAATTCTAACAAATTACCAAGGAAATATTCCAGTTTATCTTTTCTTTTCCCGAGAAAAGAAATTAATTCTAACTGATAAGAAATATTGGGTAAATTGGGATGAAAAGTTAAAGGAATCCCTCTTGGAAGTATGCAAAGAGGATGATTTATCTATAGTAAACCAATAATAAAGATATATTTAGTAATTTTTACTCTTTTTAAGCAGGATAATAGAATTCCTTCTAGAATAATTCCCTGGGTTAGAAAGAGAAAAAATGTACAATCTGGATACCAAGTGTACAAACTAAAATGGCTATCCAGATAATTATGGAGGGTCCGTTTTGACAAAAATCGCTGTATATCCAGGAAGTTTTGATCCAGTAACCTATGGTCATGTTCATATCATTCAAAGAGCTGCCAAAATATTTGATAAAGTTATAATGGCTGTAACCGATGATAATTATAAGAATACTATTTTTAGTTTAGAGGAACGTTTAAATCTTATAAAGGCTTGTTGTACCCAGAAAAATAAAAATATTGAAATAGATGTTTTTAATGGATTATTGGTAGATTATATGGAGAAGACTGGTGCTGTAGCCATTATTAGAGGCTTAAGGGCAGTTTCAGATTTTGAATATGAAATGCAAATGGCTTCGATTAATAAGCATCTTAATCGTAGAGTGGAGACAGTGTTTCTAATGTCCGATGCCGAATATTCTTTTATTAGTTCCACTATGATTAAAAATGTAGCTAGATTAGGTGGGGATATAAGCCACTTTGTACCAGAAGAGGTAGCTATAGCTTTAAAAGAAAAGTATAAAGAAAAATATATAAATAAAGTTAAATCAAATAGGTATTAATTGTATAAATAATATATGTAGTTTATGCTGATATGCTAATAACATTAATACTTTAAGAAAGGGTGTATGCATTAATGTGGACCGTTGTCTATATAGCCCCCAATAGAATTAGTGCTGAACAACTAAAAAATGTTTTGACAGCGGAAGGAATACTAGTTAATCTCCGCTCGTCTGGAGTTCCTCATTTGGGGGATTCTGGTTCAGTGGAAATTTTAGTCCTTGAATCTGAAGTAGAAGAAGCCCTTGAAATTTTAAATAGTGCCATTACTACTAATAGGTGACTATTTTAAAGAAATGAAAGGAGAAGTTCATGAAAAAAATTGCCGTTTTAACCAGTGGAGGAGATGCTCCAGGCATGAATGCTGCTATTCGAGCAGTAATCAGGACGGCTATTTATTATAATATTGAACCCTATGGAATTCGCCGTGGTTATGCGGGGTTAATTGAAGGTGATTTTCAGAAAATGGATTTGGGCTCAGTAGCCGCAATTATCCATAGGGGAGGCACAATTTTATATACAGCCCGTAGCGAAGAATTTATGGAACCCCTAGGAAGGGAAAAAGCTTATCTTAGCCTAAAAGAGGCTGGCATTGAAGGGCTAGTAGTAATAGGTGGTGATGGTTCTCTTCGGGGGGCCATTAAATTACATGAGCTAGGAATGCCTGTGATAGGAATCCCAGGAACTATTGATAATGATATCTATGGTACTGATTTAACCATTGGATTTGATACTGCAGTAAACACAGCAGTAGAGGCTATAAATAGGATTAGAGATACTGCTACTTCTCATGAACGGATTTTTATTATCGAGGTGATGGGCCGAAATTCTGGAGCTATAGCTTTGGAGGCTGGTCTTGCTGGGGGAGCAGAATCCATTCTGATACCAGAATTACCTGTGGACTATCAAGGCATGATAAATCGTATTGAACGGGGAATTAAAAGAGGTAAAAAGCACAGTATTATAATAGTAGCCGAAGGTGTAGGATCAGCCTTGGAAGTAGGAGAAAATTTAAAAAAACTAGCTGGTTTAGATGTTCGAACTACAGTTTTAGGTCATGTGCAAAGGGGAGGCACTCCCACTGCTCTTGATATTAAAATAGCTAGCAGAATGGGCTTACAAGCCGTGGAGTTATTGAGGGCTGGCCAATCTAGCCTGATGACGGGGATAAGTGGTAATAAGATAATAACAACTTCCTTAATTGAGACAGTAGAAAATAAAAAAACGGTGGATTTAGAAATAGGGGTTCTGGCAGGTATTTTAGCGATTTAAACTGGGAGGGATAGAAATGAGAAGGACAAAGATTGTTTGTACAATTGGTCCTGCTAGTGAAAATGTGGAGACATTATGTCAACTAATTACAAGTGGCATGAATGTCGCCCGTTTAAATTTTTCCCATGGTAGTCATGATGAACATGCTAGAAGAATCAAAAATATCAGAGAAGCAGTAAAGATAACTGGTCAACAAGTTGCCATCATGTTAGATACCCAAGGGCCAGAAATTAGAACAGGATTTTTGGAAGAGGGTAAAATCTTATTAGAGCCAGGTCAGAAAGTTACTTTAACTAGCAATGAGATCATCGGTAATAAGAATAAAATACATATAAACCATAAAGGTCTCGCCCAGGATATCCAAAGAGACAATATTATTCTTTTAGATGACGGGCTAATTGCTCTTAAGGTTTTAGAGGTCAGTGGAGTAAATGTTTTCTGTGAAGTTTTAAATGGTGGGGAGTTGGGCAACCGCAAAGGGGTCAATATTCCTGGGGTCAATGTTAGTCTTCCTGCATTAACAGAAAAGGATATCTCTGATATTAAGTTTGGGGTGGAACAGGGTTTAGACTTTATTGCCGCTTCCTTTATCAGAAGTGCTAACGATGCTTTAGAAATCAGAAAAGTATTAGAGGAACTAAATTCTGATATCAATATTATTGCTAAAATAGAAAATCAGCAGGGCGTTAATAATGTGGATGATATAATTATGGTAACTGATGGTTTAATGATCGCTCGAGGCGACTTAGGAGTAGAAATTCCTGCTGAGGATGTACCCTTAGTACAAAAAATGTTGATTGAAAAATGTAATTGTGTTGGTAAACCAGTAATTACTGCAACCCAAATGTTAGACTCTATGATTAGAAATCCCCGTCCTACACGAGCGGAAGCTAGTGATGTAGCCAATGCAATTCTAGATGGTACGGATGCCATTATGCTCTCCGGTGAAACAGCTGCAGGAAAATATCCAGTAGAAGCAGTTAAAACCATGGATAGAATAGCCAGAAAAGCAGAAACCGCTATTAAATATGAAGAAATTACTAGAAGTAAGAAATTTGTAAGAACTACCACTCCTGATGCCATTAGCCATGCAACCTGTACCACAGCAGAGGATCTTCGGGCCGAAGCGATTATTACTGCAACGGAATCAGGATCCACTTCTAGAATGGTTTCAAAATACCGTCCCAGACCACCAATTATTGCAGTGACACCTAGTAGAGCTGTGCAAAGAAGACTTCTTTTAGTTTGGGGAGTAGTGCCTTTATACGCACCTAAGGTTGAAGGCACTGATGCAATGGTAAACCAAGCTATTGAAGTTTCCTTAGAGGCTAAGCTTATAAAAAATGGTGACTTGGTGGTCATTACTACAGGGGTTCCCGTGGGTATACCAG
Source organism: Clostridia bacterium (assembly GCA_012800195.1). Taxonomy (GTDB): domain Bacteria; phylum Bacillota; class Peptococcia; order Peptococcales; family BICA1-8; genus JAAZJU01. The sequence goes on along the minus strand of JAAZJU010000042.1, from coordinate 7,574 downwards.
GAACAACCAATTTATTGCGGGTAGAGGTAGTAGGACAATATCTATCTAAAGGTACTAGCATAGGGGAAGGTTGTGTTACAGGCATAGTCAGGGTAGTCGAAAATGGTCTTGAAGCTCAAGAAAAAATTAAACCAGGAGAAATTCTAGTAGCTACCTACACTGATGCAGATTATGTACCTGCTCTAGAAAAAGTAGCAGCCATCATTACAGAGGAGGCAGGATTAACCTCTCATGGTGCTATTGTTGGTCTAAGCTTGGGTATTCCAGTGGTAGTAGGAGTTAAAGATGCTACCCAAGTATTAAAAACTGGAACCTTGGTTTCTATTGATATGAATAGAGGTTTGATTTATCGAGGCAAGGCCAATATTATATAAGATTTATGATGCAGAGAGAAGTCGCCTTAGGGCGGCTTTTCCAGTATCTGTACTTGTTAATTTAGGCACATAATAGTAGAATTAATTGTATTTTAATTTAATAATTTTAAATAGTAGGAACACTTAGGGTCAAATTAAATAAAATAAAATACATTATTTTAACAGCACAAAGGAAATATGAAAATAAGCGCCAGGACCACGCGCTCGCGCGCCCGCGGATAAAACGGGTAAACGGGCAAGGGGTTGACGAGGAAGGGAGTTTATCGAAAGACTCGGCGGATGCTCCCCGGTTGCTGCATAACCGAAAAAGGTATTACAAAAACTAAAAGTAATTTTAGAACAAAGGATACCGGATGTAGTTGTGCTGTACCATAAGGAGGAATAAATTTGAATGGTATAGTGGAATGTAAAGGTCTAGAAAAGTTTGAACATCGAGGTTTTAAAGTTCTTTATAAAGGAAGTATTGAAAACAAACAAGAATTAAGAGACTGGCTTCTGGAAGAAGGATATACTCTTAATGGGGAAAAAGACATCGAGCTTGTAGCTTATATTATTGACTATCTTTATAATGGTAACCTGACTGAAGCTACCAGAAAGGCTCAAAGGAAAATCAAGGGATCCTATGGATTTGCCATAACTAATGCAAGTAAAGCTGAAGTCGTAGCTACCAGTAATAATCACCCCTTGGTGATAGGTCTAGGAGATAAACAGAATTTTATTGCCTTTGATTTATCGAGTCTTCTTTCTTACACAAAAAAATGTTGCTTAATTAATAATGGAGAAATTTGCATCCTAACTCCAGAAAATATCGTGATTGTGAGTCCCACTGGGGAAGTAATAAATAAAGAAGAGTTCCAAGTTTCTTGGGATGGAACTATGGATAAAGGCAAGTTTGAACATTTTATGCTTAAAGAAATTTATGAACAACCAGATGGATTTAAAACTAATCTTAGTGGGAGAATTAAAAATAATAAGGTAAAAATTGAAGGGTTGGAATTAACACTAGAGATAGTTAAGAGTTGGAAGAAGATAGCTATTGTAGCTTGTGGGACCTCCTACCATGCTGGTTTAATTGGTAAAGGGGTTTTTGAAAACCTTTTACACATCCCTGTCGAGGTAGAAATAGCTTCTGAATTCAGTTATCGGGCACCTTTAGTAGACGAAGAGACTCTAGTTATTGTCATAAGCCAATCTGGGGAAACAGCGGATACTTTAGTAGCTCTTAGAGAAGCTAAAAAGAAGGGGGCCAGTGTGTTAGCCATTACCAATACTTTAAATAGTACCATTAATCGCGAAGCAGATTATGGAGTATATATTTGGTCTGGACCTGAAATTGCTATAGCTTCCACCAAAGCCTTTACAATGATGCTCTTAGCTGAATACCTATTGGGTATTTACCTAGGACAGATTAAAGGATCTATAAGCGAAGAAAAAGCCAATATGCTGCTAGAGAATATTTATAAACTTCCAGAGACAGCAAGTAAGATATTAGCGGAAGCCACTCAATACCAAAAGATAGCTGAAAAATATTATCAAAAGGAAAATGCTTTCTTTATCGGGCGTGGTTTTGATTGGCCCATATCCTTAGAAGGAGCCTTAAAACTAAAGGAGACCTCTTATATTCATGCTGAAGGCTATGCGGCAGGAGAATTTAAACATGGTTCACTAGCCTTAGTAACTGAAGAAACACTAATGGTTGCTCTATGTGTCCAACAAAGTACCTATGAAAAAACCTTAGCTAATGTTAAAGAATGTAAAGCTCGGGGTGCTCAAATCTTGGCCCTTGCTCTGGAGGGGGATAAAGAGGTAGCAAAAATTGCTGATGATGTTATATATATTCCAAGAATTAATAACTTTGTAGCTCCCATCTTAACCGTAATTCCTTTACAGTTATTAGCTTATTATATTTCTAAAGCTAGAGGTTGCAGTATTGATCAGCCTCGGAATCTGGTAAAAAGTATAGTAATCGAATAAGGGAAAAGGTTTCAGCAGCTATTATTATGAGGTATCATATAATAGCTTTTTCTTTAAGGAAAATTTAAAATGAGTAAGTGAGGATGCCCATGAATAAAAGAGATTTAATTGTGTTCTCTCTTTTAGCTTGTATACTTCTTTATATAATTGAACAGGTTCTAAGTTTTGATTATATATCGAAAACAGTTACAAAAGTGATTTTATTTGCAGTTATACCTTTCATTTATTTAAAATTTGCAAAGAAATCTAGTATTAAAGAGATTGTGAATTTTAAAAAAGTTGATTTCTCCACATTTAAACTGGGATTGTTTTTTGGTATCTTTTCCTTTGCTGTAATCCTAGTATCCTATTTATTACTAGGAAAATATATAGATTTTAATGGAATCATGGCAGAGCTCCAAAATAAATCTAAAATAACTCCAACTAATTTTCTTTTTGTGGGGCTTTATATTACCTTCGGCAATTCGTTTTTAGAAGAATTTTTCTTCAGAGGATTTATCTTTCTTAACCTATACAATCAGGGACATAAAAAGCTTGCTTATAGTTATTCATCAGTATTATTCGGAGTTTATCATATTGTGATTTTTAAGACATGGTTTAATCCTCTACTTATTGGACTAGCTCTCTTGGGACTGATAACTATAGGAGTTATTTTGAATTGGCTGAATAGTAAAACCAGTAATATTGTCAATTCATGGTTGGTGCATATCCTAGCGGATAGTGCCATTATAATTATTGGTATGAAGATGTTTAATATTCTCTAATTAGAAAGGATGCTATGACTATGGCAAAAATATTAATAGTTGATGATTCTTCTTTTATGCGAAAAGTAATTGGCAGTATTATTAGACAAGCTGGTCATATAGTAATTGGTGAAGCTAGTGATGGGAATGAAGCATTAACAAAATATGCACAGCTAAAACCAGAGTTGGTTATCATGGATATTACTATGAACAATGTGACTGGACTTGAAGGTTTAAGGAGAATTAAAATATTTGACCCCATGGCAAAGGTTATAATGTGTTCTGCAATGGGACAACAATCTATGATAGAAGAAGCATTAGAAGAAGCATTAGACTTTATCATTAAGCCATTTAAAAAAGATGAAGTAATTAATGCTATTAATAAAGCCTTAATTAGTTGAATATAGCCTTTTTTTAGATAGAAACCCGCTCTTAAAAAGAGCGGGTTTCACATTACTTTATAGAATATTCCAAGTGAACGCTAGCACTGATTCTAATATTTTCAGGATTCTGAGGTTGGGGAGTAGCTAAATTCTCCATCATAGCTTCTCCTTTTACTGCGTAAATAGGAATAACGCTGGATGAATGATGAAAAGAAATTCTTACTCTTTGAACTTTGTCCAAAGTCATTCCTAAAGATTTTGCTGTCATCTCTATATTTTCTCTAGCTTCTTTAATTGCTTGATTGATTGCTGCTTGCTTATATTTAGCAACATCGGCAACATCATATCCTACATTACTGATATTAACATCTTTAAATTTGGCTAATTCAGTTAAGAGAAGACCTACCTTATCCAAATCTTTAACAGTAATTTTCATACTTGAATTTGTTATATATTTTATGGCCGAGCTTTCTTTTTCCTTATAATTGTAAGTAGAGAAGCGTCCGGTAGTAATATCTTTCTTTTGGATACCATTATTAATCATGCTTTGCATAACCTTGTTTACAGCTCCAGCATTTTGTTGTTGGGATAAAGTGCTACTTGTTGCCTCTGTTATTACATTAAGATTGATATAACAAATATCAGGTTCAACTTCAATTATTCCTACAGCATCAGTTTCTACCACAGAAAGACCTAATTCATTGGCTAATACTGAACTTGGTATTAGGAATAAAAGCATAATTACTAATGTTAGAGAAAATAATTTTTTTTCATTTTAAAAACACTCCTTAAAATAATTTTCATTCTTCTCTTTAGGTTTGACGCCAAATGTATGAAAAATGTTCCAATTATATTTCATATCCAGGTAGAAGAATTATTATTGTTGTATACTTTAATGGATAGTGCTAATTGGTTTGAAAATTTTAAAATATAATATTAGGAGAGGAAATTAATGCTTAACAACAAAAGGTTCTTTATGGGATTGGGTATTCTACAATTATTTATAAGCCTAGGCGCAATTCCTGCAGGTATTAGCTTTCTGCTTGATCCCTCTGGAAAAGGTTTAGGGATGGCAACGGATTTATTAAAGAATTCCCCCTTTATCAATTTCTTTATCCCAGGCCTATATCTCCTTAGTATAAATGGTATAGGAAATCTGATAGGTGCTATTTTTTCTTTTAGAAAACAGAAGTATGCTTCCAATCTGGGTATGATACTTGGAAGCGCTTTAATTATTTGGATTGTAGCCCAAGTATATTGGATTGGGTTAGTAAGTTGGTTGCAGCCCTTTTTTCTTGTTGTAGGCGTTATAGAGTTGTTTTTAGGTTATAAGCTTATGTTGGAACATTATCCTACCAATTTCTTCTCTTATAAATAATAGGGCAATAGAATTTACAATTAAATAATAAAACTCCTCTAGCGTTTAATGCTAGAGGAGTTTTATTATGGATCCGAGAAGATTTTAATCTTTTTAGTTTAATATATTGAAAAAGAGGGTAAAGGGATGATAGAATGTAGGGGCTTACACAATTTTTTTCTGAATCTATAGAATTATTAGTAGATTCAGTTTTTTTGAAAATTTAAAATAAGGAGGGGAGGAATTTCAAGAATTTTCTAAAACTTGGCATAACATTCCACTAATCTAGCTAACCAGCTAAAGTGGAGGGTAGAGAGCTAGCTAAAAATTAGGATTGAAAAAAGTAAATGGTATAATACAAGTTTTTGAGCTATTTAAAAAGCGGGGGTGTATTAAATTTGCAGAATTTAAATAGAGGTTGGTTAGTAGTATTAGCAGGAGTAGTCATAAACTTAGCTTTTGGTATACTTTATGCATGGAGTGTTTTTTCAGCCAATTTAAGATCTCTTAATGGTTGGAGTAGTACGGAGGCGTCTTTGCCTTATACAGTTGCAATTATAATGTTCGCTGCTTTAATGATTCCTGGAGGTCGTCTACAGGATAAATTAGGTCCTAGAAAGGTTATAACATTAGCAGGTATTTTGGTTGGTTCAGGTCTTATTCTAGCAAGCTTTGTACCAACAGTACCAGGTTTGGTTATTGCTTTTGGTGTATTAGGGGGATCTGGTATTGGATTAGGTTATTCTGCCACTACTCCAGCAGCTGTTAAATGGTTTTCTCCCAGTAAGAAAGGTTTTATCACAGGTATTGTTGTTGGTGGTTTTGGATTAGCGCCCTTATATATTGCTCCTTTAACAACAGCCCTAATAAATTCTATGGGCATATTTAATACTTTTAGAGTTCTAGGTATAGCTTTTGGTATAATTGTAGTTCTTCTAGCTCAAGTGGTAAATAATCCAGAGAAACCTGTAGCTGCAGCCCCTGGTTCAGCAGCAGCGGCTCCTGCCAGGGATTACACCTGGAAGGAAATGATTAGAACTCCTCAGTTCTGGCAATTATGGATTATGTTTATTGCTGGTGCGATGGCAGGTTTGATGATTATAGGTCACTTAAAAACCATATCTGACTTACAATCTGGAGCGGCCTTTGGAGCAACAATTGTTTCTCTAGCCTCTATTGCCAATGCTATGGGTCGTCCTGTGGCTGGAGTTATGTCTGATAAAATTGGTGGAGGCAAAACAATGATGATTCTCTATTTAGCTCAAGGTACATCTCTGTTGTTGTTCTCCAAATTTACAGGTTTTCTTACAATTCTATTAGGTGCAGCGGCGGTAACTTTTGGTTATGGTGCCATGCTTGCTGTTTATCCTTCTACAGTGGCCACCTTCTATGGAATTAAAAATTTTGGTTTAAACTATGGTGTATTGTTCTCCGCTTGGGGTGTAGGAGGAGTAGCAGGACCAATCCTTGCTGCTAATATCCTTGATGCCACTGGTGGTTATCAAACTGCATTTTTTGTAGCTGCTACTTTCTGTTTTATTGCTGCATTTTTAGGTTTTATATTAAAGCCAGTAAAGAACTAATTGTATATAGAAAAATCCCCAGTAGAAGTTATCTGGGGATTTTTTTCGTTAATTATTAGACATTAAATCTAAAGAGAACTACATCTCCATCTTTCATCAAGTAATCTTTTCCTTCAATTCGTACTAGCCCTTTTTCTCGAGCAGAAGCTAGGTTACCACCATGAGCTATTAAATCGTCATAGGCTATTACTTCCGCCCTAATAAAGCCTCTTTCCATATCAGAATGGATTTTTCCAGCGGCTTGAGGTGCGGGAGTATCTCTTTTGATGGTCCATGCTCTTGTTTCCATAGGTCCTGCTGTCAAAAAGCTAATAAGACCTAGGAGTTTGTAACTTGCTTTAATTAATTTATCAAGACCAGATTCCTCTAAACCCAAATCCTTAAGAAATTCCTTTTTTTCATCAGGTTCCAATTGAGCTATTTCTTCTTCGATTTGGGCACTGACCACAATTACTTCTGCGTCTTCGGTTTTTGCAAACTCCCTTATCTTAGCAACATGGGGATTAGAATTACCATCATCAAGAAGATCATCCTCGGACACATTGGTAACATAAATAACAGGCTTGAAGCTTAAAAGGTTAAAAGATTTAAGGATATCCTTTTCATCATCGGATAAATCCAAGGTTCTAACTGATTTCCCTTCTTCCAAGACCTTAAGGGCTTTTTCAATAACTGCCACTTCTAAGGCCAAAGATTTATCATGTTTAGCAGCTTTATGGTGTTTTTGATATCTTCTTTCTAAGATTTCCAGATCTGAGAACATAAGTTCCATATTTATGGTCTCTACATCCCTCAGGGGATTCACACCACCGTCCACATGGATTACTTCATCATTTTCAAAACATCTAACCACATGGGCTATGGCTTCAACTTCCCGAATATGAGAAAGAAACTTATTGCCTAGGCCTTCACCTTTACTGGCTCCTTTAACAAGACCTGCTATATCATAAAATTCTATGGTGGTAGGGACAATTTTCTTTGAGTCATATATGGTAGCTAATCTTTCTAATCTTTCGTCGGGAACGGCAACCACCCCCACATTGGGTTCGATAGTACAAAAGGGGTAATTGGCTGATTCCGCACCTGCCTGGGTTATAGCATTAAAAAGGGTGCTTTTCCCTACATTAGGTAATCCTACTATTCCTATTTTCACTTTCCTT
>JAAZJU010000246.1 GCA_012800195.1 Clostridia bacterium | reverse complement strand
TTTTATCTAAACCTAAAAGCCCTGGATGAATTGGTAGTTTACTAACCTTACTAAGTTCTTCCAGAACCTGAAACTCGTCCTTCTTTTCAATACTTTCAGCACCTTTTAGGGCCTCTAAAACGCTACAGTTAAATTTAAAAGGACTAGCCGTAGCCTCAACAATGGTGGGAGTTTGATCTCCCGTTTGAGCTAAGTAATTTTTATAAACCCGTGAAGCCACTGCAGTATGAGTATCTAGGGTATAGCCGGTCTTACTAAAAGTTGCGTGAATTTCCTCTAAGGTTTCCTTTTCATTAACAAAATCAGCAAAAATAATATTATCCATGGCTTCTTTAATAGAAGCATCTACCTTAAATTGTCCCTGTTGTTCTAACTCATGCATCCATTTAGTAATCTTTGAGCCATCATGACCAGAAAGCTCAAAAAGAAATCTCTCTAGATTGCTGGAAACCAAAATATCCATGGAGGGGCTATTGGTTTGTTTGAATTCTCTCTTGCGATTATAAATACCTGTCTGGAAAAAATCCGTTAAGACCTTATTTTCATTAGACGCACATATTAATTTATTAACGGGCAATCCCATCTTATAAGCATACCAACCAGCTAAGATATTCCCAAAATTCCCAGTAGGCACCACAAAATTAACCTTCTTGCCAAATTCTAGTGCTTCTGCCTTAATTAGTTTGGCATAAGCCCAAAAATAATAAACAATTTGGGGAAGTAGTCTGCCCCAGTTGATAGAATTAGCGGAAGAAAAAATATAACCATTTTCGTCTAAAAGCTTATTCATTTTTTCATCAGCGAATATTCTTTTTACAGCAGTTTGACAATCATCAAAGTTACCTTTAATAGCAACAACATGGGTATTCTCACCATCGGTAGTTGACATTTGCAATTCTTGTACCTTACTTACACCCTGATAAGGATAAAAAACCACAATCTTAATTCCAGGCACATTTTTAAAGCCCTCTAAAGCAGCTTTACCAGTATCCCCAGAGGTAGCCACTAGAATTACAATTTCTTTATCAGCGCCTACTTTTTTAGTGGCCGTAGTTAAAAAATAAGGTAATATTTGTAAAGCCATGTCCTTGAAGGCAGCTGTTGGCCCATGCCATAATTCCAAGATATAGGTTTTAACATCTAATTTATGTAAAGGTACTATTTCCTTATCAAAGAAACTTTCATCGTTATAAGCTTTTGCTACACAGGAATCGATTTCTTCCTGGGAAAAATCATTTAAATAAAGAGAAAAAATCTTTTCCGCTATCTGTTGATAAGAATATGTGCTAAAGGATTTTAATTCTTCCTTAGATAACTCAGGTATAATATTTGGAACAAAAAGCCCGCCCTTTGGAACCATGCCCAATTGAATTGCTTTGGATGCCGTTACCTTGGGATGGTTGTCCCTTGAACTTATATACATATGCCTATCTCCTTTTAATCTTTAATAAAAATATTATTTTTTAGTATAACATCCCTAGGTAAAAAAAAGAACACCCATGGTGTTCTAAAGCAAAATCAAAATATTTTTAATGCCCTTATTTAATAAATTCCCTGAAAGGGGAATTTATTAAGGGATAAAGATTATTTGTCCAGGAAATAGTACATTAGGATCGCTGATTTGTGGATTGGCTGCAATTAAATCCCCTATACTAACCCCAAATCTTCTAGCAATAAAGAACATGGTGTCTCCTGGCTGTACAACATATCTTTGTCCTGGTGGCCTTGGTGTGGGCCTTGGTGT
>JAAZJU010000041.1 GCA_012800195.1 Clostridia bacterium | reverse complement strand
CTGTAAATTCTTTTTGGGTTTCCGCTAAATGAATATGTAAACCTACCTGTAAATCCTTAGCTGTTTCAATTACTTTCTCAAGATATTCTGGAGGACAGGTGTATGGAGCATGGGGACCAAGCATACAACTTATTCTGCCTTGACCTTGGCCTTGCCAAGTTCTAATGAAATCACAACTTTGTTGTAGTTTTTCCCCTTCATTATCATCGAAGCCAATGAGTCCCCGAGCTAATACTGCTCGCATGCCACTCTCTAGTGTAGCTTGAGCTACTTCATCCATAAAGAAATACATATCGGCAAAGGTAGTAGTTCCCGATTTAATCATTTCTAAATTAGCTAACATAGTACCCCAATAGATAGATTCGTTATTGAGTTTAGCCTCCCTCGGCCAAATTTTTTCCTCTAACCAGGGCATTAACTCCATATCATCAGCATAACCTCTTAAAAGAGTCATAGCCGCATGGGTATGACAATTAATCAGACCTGGCAAAGCTACACAGTCTTTGCCATCTAGTATCTCTACCTCATCTGCATTATAAGTAAAATCTCCTATAGCTTCAATGAATTGACCGTCAATGAGGATATTACCTTTTTTTAATTCTTGTTCGGGATTAGAACCCTCCACCATAGTTAATAATAAAACATCCTTAATTAACAGCTTTTTCATTCCCATCCCCTCCCTTTACTTTTGTCCATATGTAGTCAGGTATGCCTGTCGCATCCACTGTACATCCTTGGTCGATAATGAACAAGGTTTTCCTAAGCAACTAGCAGCTACATAAATATGGGCAGTTTTTTCTACTAATAAACATGCCTTATAGGCCTCTTGTAAATTATATCCTACCCCCACAACTCCATGGTTTGCTAATAATACTGCTCCTTTACTACCTAAAGCCCAAACAGCATTTGTAGCCAGTTCCTTAGTACCAGGCAAGGCATACTGAGCAACTGAAACCTCACCACCTACTACTTGAACCATATCTTCGATTAAAGGAGGTATTGGTTTCTGTACAACAGCAAAGGCACTGGCACACTTACTATGGGTATGAACTATGCCTTGGACATCTTCTCTTGCTTTATATATTTCACAATGTAGTTGGAATTCGCTGGAGGGTTTTCTTTTTCCTTCTAATACATTTCCATTTAAGTCTATCAGAGTTATATCTTCTACTTCTAAACTTTCATATTCCATTCCACTCGGAGTAATATATATTTGATTAGGACCAACCCTGCCACTGATGTTGCCCCAAGTTGAGGCTACCAGGACTTCCTTAACCATCTTTTTCCCTAAATAGATTATTTCTTCTCTAATATCCATAGCCTAAAACCTTTCTTATATTTTCTTCAAAATCAGGTTTAATAAGACCTTTATCTGTAATTATAGCAGTTATCAAAGAATGAGGGGTAACATCAAAGGCCGGATTAATAGCCTCTATTTTTTCTGGAGCAATCCAATAATCTCCTATTTTTCGAACTTCATCGTGTTCCCTCTCTTCAATGGGTATTTCCTGCCCGGTTTTAATACTTAAATCAAAAGTTGAATAAGGCGCGGCCACATAAAAAGGTATCTTATGAAAGTTAGCTAAAACTGCTAAACCATAGGTTCCAATTTTATTAGCTACATCCCCATTAGCCGCTATTCTATCCGCACCAACAATTATGCAATCAATCCAACCTTGTTGCATACAATAGGCAGCCATGTTATCGGTAATTAAAGTGACAGGGATTCCATCCTCCATGAGTTCAAAGGCGGTAAGCCTAGCTCCTTGAAGAAGAGGTCTTGTTTCATCGGCAAAGACCCTTTTTACCTTGCCTTTTTTAAAAGCCGCCCTGATTACTCCTAGGGCAGTTCCAAATCCAGCAGTAGCCAAAGCCCCTGCGTTACAATGGGTTAAAATTGTACTATTAGGACCTATTAACTCTTGTCCTATTTCGCCCATTGTTTCATTCATGGCTAAATCTTCAGCTTGAATAGCCTGGGCCTCCCTTTCCATAGTTTCAAATATTTCCCCATTAGTAAGATTTTCTGCCTGCCATATTTTCTTCATTCTTTCAATAGCCCAAAAAAGATTAACGGCGGTAGGTCGCGAGTCCGCTAATTCTTTACTAGCCACTGCCATTTTTTGTTTGAATTCTGAAGAGCCAAGCTCTCTAAATTCCAAAGCCGCTAAAACAAGGGCATAAGCAGCTGTGACTCCAATGGCAGGTGCTCCCCTAACCTGCATGGTTTTTATAGCCTTAACTACATCACGATAATTATCGAATTCTTTATACTCTACTCTATTGGGTAATAGTGTTTGATCTAATAAGGTTAGCTTTCCGGCAGTATATTTGATAGCTTCCATTTATAGACCCCCTTTTAACCTAAACTTCCTGCTTCTTGGTTTGCCAAATAGCATTGACAATCTTGTTTTTCATCCAAACTTGCAATAACATCCATGATTAAGCTTTGTAATTTGGAAACATTATTAGCCATGGTCTCCACTACTTCCTGGTGAGTTAGGTTAGCCTCTGAGATACCAGCAGCATAATTGGTAACCATTGCAATTCCTACATAGCACATTCCTAGCTCCCTGGCCAACACCACCTCGGGAACACTAGTCATTCCTACCAAATCTCCGCCCCAGTTGACAAACATTTTGATTTCTGCAGGAGTTTCAAATCTTGGCCCTTCCGTACATACATATGTGCCTTGTTTATGGATAGTATTATCTCGGGAACAAAGAGCTAAAATTTCTTCCCTTAAATTAGGACAATAAGGTTGAGTCATATCCACATGGAGAACCCCTGCTTCTCCCCCTTCATAAAAGGTTTGTATTCTTCCTTTTGTAAAATCAATGAATTGATCTAAAAGAACTAGATGGCCTGGAGCCATAGTCTTCCTTAAGGAACCCACAGCTTGAGTAGCTAGGATTTTTTTAACCCCCAATTGCTTTAAAGCCATAATATTGCCCCGATAATTAATTTTATGTGGGGGAATTGCATGGCCCTGACCATGTCTAGCTAAGAAAGCTACTTTTTTCCCAGAAAGCACACCTACCTTGACAGGAATCTCTCCGTAAGGAGTTTCCACAGTAAGCTCTTCTATATTAGTAAGTATTTGGGGGTTATAGACTCCTGTTCCTCCAATAACTCCATAATTAATGGCCATTTCCCGGGTCATCCTCCTCTTGACCGAATAAAGCAGCAACGAAACTTTGAGGATTAAACTCTTGCATATCCTCCATTTGTTCCCCTACACCAATAAGCTTAACAGGTAAATCCTGTTCAGCCTTGATACCTATAACCACACCACCTTTAGCGGTTCCATCCAGCTTAGTTAAAATTACACCCGTAACCCCTGTAGCCTCACCAAATAATTTGGCTTGGGAAAGAGCATTTTGACCAGTTGTAGCATCTAAAACCAACAAAACTTCTTTTAAAGCATTAGGAGCCTCTCTATCAATAATACGCCTTATCTTTTTCAGTTCCTCCATAAGATGGTTTTTATTATGAAGTCTTCCGGCAGTATCAATAATTAAGACATCAATTTTTCTAGATATTGCCGCTT
>JAAZJU010000245.1 GCA_012800195.1 Clostridia bacterium | reverse complement strand
GTAGCCTGAGTTACATTTACTCCTTCTTGGCGTAAAATTTCTGCTAATTCATCTTGGGTACTAATTACCCTTTGTTGAATTAATTCTAAAATTTTTTTCTGACGTCTATATTTCATCTTAGCCCTCCTCCTTTCTATATATCACTACAATAAATGGTGCATTTGTAGATTTATTTAGAAAACTCCATTTTAATACATTCCATTTTCTACTATCCAGGTTTTCGACTAATTCCTCCACAGCTTCTTTTTCTTCCTTACCCCCTTCATGGGCACTGTAGATGGTAATAGTTATAATTCCTCCCTGATCCAATAGATTTAAAGCTTGTCTAATTCCTGCCAAGGTAGTTTCTGGTTTAGTAATCACTTCATGGTCACCACCGGGTAAATAACCAAGATTAAACATTACCGCTTTAACTTTACCACTAATAATTGATTCCATATTTTCATGTCCAGATTTTATTAATTGAACACCGGTAAGTGCGTTATTGGCAACTAATAAATTCCTAGTCATTTCTAAAGCCTGGTCTTGAATATCAAAGGCAAAGACTTGTCCGCTATTTGTTACGGTCTTAGCTAAAAACAAGGTATCTTTACCATTACCAGCTGTAGCATCTATTGCCCAGTCTCCTGGTTTTAAAATTTCCTGGACAAGATAATGGGCAAAAAGATTTAGATTACTAAAGATATTATTCATAGCTACTTCCTCCACTTATTCGGAGCTTCTCGCGTAATATATCAAAAAAGCTTCTCCCCTTTACCTTTATCAAAGTAGTAACATACTCAGCTTTACTTATTAAAATAATATCATTGTTTTTTAATTGATAACCATGCTGGCCATCTACTGTTAACATGGCATCGGTCCGAACAGCTTTAATTATCACTTTAATAATTTTTTCTGGTGGTATAACTAAAGGTCTAGAATCAAGGGTATGGGGACAAATAGGAGTAATAATACACACGTCTAAACTTGGGTCAACAATAGGTCCACCTGCCGATAGAGAATAAGCTGTGGAACCAGTAGGAGTTGAAACTATCACTCCATCAGATGAATATGAATTAATCAATTCATCAGCTAAATAGGTTTCTAAAGTAATCAATCTAGCAAAAGAACCCTTATTGATAACAAAATCATTTAAAGCACAAAAAGTTGCGATATTTCTATTATCTCTTTGAATTGTAGCCTTGAGCATCATCCGCTCTTCAACTTTATACTCACCTGCTAAAATTTTTTCAATAAAGGGGTATATCTCTACCTCTTCTATTTCTGTAAGAAAACCTAAATACCCCAAATTAACTCCTAAGAGTGGTGTTTGGAAGCCTGCAACAAAACGAGCTGCTCTTAATAAAGTACCGTCTCCCCCTAAAACTATTACTATATCAACATTTTTACAAAACTCTTCTTGAGATACTCCATTTTTAAGATTTAACTCCCTGGCTTCTTCTATAGGACAAAGGACTTCTATGTGATTCTTTTCTAACCAATTAATTAGTTCCATGCCTAATTTTATTGGTTGTTGTTTAAAGTAATTAATAATTAATCCGATTTTTTTTATACTTTTCTTCATGTAGACCTCCTACCCAAATAAGCTCCAAATAACTATTCCAATAAAGAAGCCTAGTATTCCTACTATAAAAAGGTTTGTCCAAGAATACTTGTCATTACCCCACTCAAATTCAATGGTTTGTATTTTTTTTCTTTCCATATCTAGAAGTAAAACACCATAGGGATTAAAGACTAAAAAGTATTCTAAAAGTTGTCTTCTAACTAAAGATTGAGTGGCTCGAGTTTGTTGACCAGTCTTTACCTCAACAATATATTTTTTTCTATTTTTCTTAACAATAAAGTCTACTTTAACATAGCCAGGATAAGCCCTGCCATTAATATATGTTACGATATTTTTTTTCACTTGAATACCTATAATTTCATAACCATGTTGTTTTAATAAATAGATGGCATCCTTTTCGGCCTTTTTCGCATTGGCTAACATTCTTTTTATCCTGATACTTTGCCATGCTTTGCTTATATTGTAAAACAAAAAGCCTCCTAATATAATACCAAGAATGAGAATATCAGAAAGATACATAAATTCCACCTCATTCCATGTATTCGACAAATAGGAGACTTTATCCTTTATGATGATAAATTGTCAAAGGCCTCTTGGACCACTTGATTAATGTCAACAGAATCTATACTAATATTGGCATTATTTAACCATAACAAATATTCAATATTGCCCTCAGGTCCTTTAATTGGGGAATAGGTTAAGCCACTTATTCCCAATTGTAAATCTGCACAAACCTTTAGAACATTTTCAATAACTTCCTTATGTACCTTAGGTTCTTTCACAACTCCCTTTTTCCCAATTTTATCCTTACCAGCTTCGAATTGGGGTTTAATTAAGGCCACTATCTCCCCAGAATCCTTTAAAAGCTTAACAACTGCTGGTAATATCTTTTCTAAAGAAATAAAAGCAACATCAATAGATATAAAATCTACCTTTTCTCCTAAGTCTGCCAAAGTAAGGTAGCGAGCATTGGTTCGTTCCATATTTATTACTCGTGGGTCATTGCGTAGCTTCCAATCTAATTGACCATAACCTACATCAATTGCAAATACCTTTAAAGCATTATTTTGAAGGGCACAATCGGTAAATCCACCTGTAGAGGCTCCAATATCAGCAACTACTTTATTTGTCAAATCTAGATTAAACACTTCAATGGCTTTGTTTAATTTTAAGCCCCCGCGACTTACAAAGGGTGATAAGTTACCAATTAATCTAATCACCGCATCCTTTTTGATAACTGTGCCAGCCTTATCTATTTTTTGCTCATCTACTAATACTTGACCAGCCATAATTAAAGCCTTAGCCTTTTCTCTACTGGTAGCTAAACCTCGTTCCACTAATTCTAAGTCTAATCTAACTTTTTTCATAATTAGCTACCTTTCTTGATTATGTTTATGGCTATTTTCTTTATTAAATTGTTGTTCCCCAACTTAAATTCATTATTTATCTTTTCAAAAATTATTTCTGGTGTTAATCCATAAACTTCTCTTAATTTTTTTGTGTTTCCATGGGTGGGGAATAGATCTTCAATACCTATTCTCAAGATTTGAGGAGACAAATTATTATCAGCACAAAGTTCTAGCACCCCACTCCCAAAACCCCCAGCCAAAGAATGTTCTTCAAAAGTAACTAGACGCTTAGTTTCCTTTACGGAATTAATAATGGTTTCTTTATCTAAAGGTTTTACAAATCTAGCATTAATTACCGTAGACTTAATACCTTTTTCCTCTAATAATTCCGCAACATCTAAGGCAGTGGCAACCATATTACCTATAGCCAATAAAGTTATGTCTTCCCCTTTCTTTAATACCTCTGCTTTTCCTATAGGTATTTCTTCAAACTCTTTGTCTAATTTAACTCCTAAACCATTTCCTCTTGGATATCTGACAGCTATAGGACCTTTAGTATGTTTTGTAGCAGTAAAGATCATATGCTGTAATTCATTTTCATCCTTAGGGGCCATGATTGTTAAATTAGGAATATGTCTTAAATATGCTAAATCAAAAATTCCATGGTGAGTAGGTCCATCCTCCCCAACCAATCCTGCTCTATCGATAGCAAAGATTACCGGAGAATTTTGTAAAGCAACATCATGAACAATTTGGTCATAAGCTCTTTGTAGAAAAGTAGAATAAATAGCCACCACTGGTTTAAAGCCTTCTAAGGCCAGAGCACTAGCCATGGTTACAGCATGTTGTTCGGCTATCCCAACATCATAGGCTCGTTCAGGATAGGCTTGGGCAAAACCATTTAAACCTGTTCCTTCACCCATAGCTGCAGTGATTCCCACAATTTTGGGGTCCTGACCTGCTAGATTTTTTAAAGTATCCCCAAAAACTTCTGTATAGGTAGGTATCTGGGATTTTTTAATTGCTTTACCAGTTTTTATGTCAAAGGCTCCAGTCCCATGAAAAATATTAGGTTTTTGTTGAGCAGGTAAATAACCCTTACCCTTTTGAGTAATGACGTGAATTAAAACAGGCCTATTCAATGATTTAGCATTATTTAATACTGTTTTTAATTCACCAATATCGTGTCCATTAACAGGTCCAAAATATTTAAAGCCTAGTTCTTCAAAAATCATTCCTGGAACCAAAAGATATTTTAAACTATCTTTTATCCGATCAGCTACTTTTACCATGGTTGTACCAATAGCAGGTACCTTTTTTAATAAATATTCAATATCCTCTTTCCTCTTGGTATATAAAGGATCCAATCTCAATCTATTCAAGTATAAAGACATGGCACCGACATTAGGAGCTATGGACATTTCATTATCATTTAAAATAACAGTTAAATTGGCACCCAAATCGCCAGCATGATTTAAGGCTTCAAAAGCTAAACCACCAGTCATGGCCCCATCACCAATTACAGCTACCACATCGTATTTTTCTCCCTTAAGGTCTCTAGCTTGGGCCAAACCTAAAGCCGCAGAAATAGAGGTACTACTATGTCCAGTATCAAAAACATCGTGTTCACTTTCACTTCGCTTGGGGAAACCTGAGATACCCTCATATTGCCTCAAAGTATCAAAATCATTATTTCGGCCTGTTAATAATTTATGTACATATACTTGGTGCCCCACATCCCAAACTATTTTATCCCTTGGGGTTGAATATACACTATGTAAAGCTAAAGTTAGCTCAACGACACCAAGATTAGGAGCTAAGTGGCCCCCATTCAATGCGACTACATTAATTATTCTTTCTCTAATTTCTTGAGCTAATAATTCCAAAGTTCGCTTATCCATTGTTTTCAGAACTTCTGGATTTTTTATCGTTTCTAAAATATTCATAAATTCACCTTCTTTGACTGTTAAGTCCTAAGATAGAAACCTTATTCAAATATTTCCTTGTTTGATAATATATGTTTAGAACAATGCTCCCATGGTGATACCTAAAGCTGCTCCAGCCAACACTTCTGTAGGGGTGTGACCTAGTAATTCTTTTAATCTTTCCCTATTAAATTCAGCATGGTAAAAATCATCCAAAATTTGATTTAAAACCTCCGCTTGCATCCCCGCAGCTCTTCTAACCCCAGCTGCATCATACATAACAACCATAGCAATAGTAAAGGCTAGAGCAAAAGCAGAAGAGTTAAACCCTAAATCTTTACCTACTCCTACAGCTAAAGCAGTAACTAAGGCTGAATGAGAACTGGGCATGCCTCCTGCCCCCACTAAACGTGTAAAATCCCATTTTTTTTGTGTAAATAAAACAATAATAACCTTCAATAGTTGAGCTGTAGCCCAGGCTAATAATGTTACTTTTAATATATGATTACTTAAAAGTTCTTGAAAAACAGGCATTTGGTTCTCCCCTATTTTCTATTAATTCCCTAAATTAATTTTCTCTAATTAATAAGTATTCGGCCAGGGATCTTAGTACATCACCTTCAGACCCAAAATCTTGTAAAGCACGAACAGCATTATTAACGGCTTCTTCAGCTAATTCTTTGGTTTTTTCAATTCCGAAAAGATTAGGATAAGTTGACTTTTGGTTTTTATTATCGCTACCTACTGGTTTACCCAGTTTTTCAGCATTACCTAGTACATCCAACAAATCATCGGTTATTTGAAAGGCCAAACCTAAATACTCTCCATATAAGACCAATTGCCTAACCTGTTCTTTACTACCAGCTCCTAATAAAGCTCCCGATTTTAAGGAGGTTTTAATCAAAGCCCCTGTTTTGCTTTGATGTATGTATTTTAAAGTAGCTAAATCTATTTCTTGATTTTCAGAAAGAATATCCACCACTTGTCCACCAATCATGCCCAAGCTGCCAACCGCAATACTTATATCTTTAATTATTTCTAAATAAGTTTCATATTTATGCGCTGATTTTAAACCTGCTTCTCCAATAATTTGAAAAGCAAGGGTAAGTAAGGCATCTCCAGCTAAAATAGCATTGGCTTCTCCAAATACTATATGATTAGTTGGTTTACCCCTCCGTAAAACATCATTATCCATGGCAGGCAAATCATCATGGATTAAGGAATAGGTATGAATGATTTCCAAAGCACAGGCCACTGGTAGAGCTTCTTCTAGGGAGCCCTTTACGGCTTCACAAGCAGCTAGACATAAAATTGGCCTTAATCTTTTTCCCCCTGCAAAAACACTATAACCCATTGCTTCATGAAGTATTTCGGGGTATGTATCCTTAGCAGGTAATAAGTCTTTTAAAGTAGCTTCTATTTTGCCCTGTCTATTTCTTAAATATTCTTTTAAGTCCATCTTACTCCTCCCTAGACCACAGATTAAAATCTATTTCTTCGTCCTCTACCAAGATTTTTATTTTACCTTCGGCCTTTTCTAAGTGATCCTTACATACTTTAACAAAATGTATTCCTTGAGCATATAAATCAATAGATTTGTCTAAGGATAAATCACCTTTTTCCAATTCTCCAATAATATCTTCTAGTTTTTTTATAGCCTCTTCATAGGTTAATTTTGCTTCCATCTTACACCCTCCTCTGTACCTTCTACCAAACAGCGAATTCTCCCGTTGGTTAAGAGAATATTAATTTTTTCCCCTGGTGTAACATCTTTTATATTTTTGATAACCTGATTATTGTCTTTAAAAGTAATGCTATAACCTCTTTCCAAGGTTTTCATAGGACTTAGAGTGTCTAAAATTCCTGCTAAAAGTGCTAGCTGATGCTTTTCTTGGTCTACTATCCCTCTTCCTAGATTAGCTAATTTTGTTGATAATTTGTCAATTTCCAACTGCTTATTAGTTAATAAACGATATGGGTCTTTCAATACTGATGATTGAGCTAAATATTCCACTCTTTGCTTTTCATTACTAATGACCTGTTTCATTAAATAATACAGTCTGGCTTCCAATTGCTTAATCTGCATCAGCAAGTCGTCTTTAACTGGCGAAACCACTTCGGCCGCCATGGAGGGTGTTGCCGCTCGAAAATCACTTGCAAAATCAGTTAAGGTAACATCAGTTTCATGTCCTACAGCACTAATGATTGGCACAGGGCTCTGAGAAACTTTAACAACTACCTCTTCCTCATTAAAACACCATAGTTCCTCTAAAGATCCTCCGCCTCGACCAATAATGATTACATCAACATCTCTACTATATAAGGCATCCAAACTGTTAACTATGGAAGAGACACCTTCTTTGCCTTGAACTAAAGCAGGAACTATTAATACTTCTGCCTGTTGATTTCTTCTTTTTAATATAGATAAAATATCCCTAAGAGCAGCCCCTGTAGGGGAAGTGACAATACCAATTTTTTTAGGGAAAAAAGGTATAGGACGCTTAGCCTTTGCAAATATCCCTGCCTGGGTAAGTTTAGTCTTTAATTGCTCGTAGGCAAAATGTAATGACCCACGGCCTTCTGGAAGCATTTCTTGTACATAAAATTGATATTGGCCATCCCGTTCATAAACTGAGACATAGCCTAAAGCCAAGACTTCTGTACCATGGGTAGGTTTAAATTTCAACCTTTGAGCTTGGCTACGAAACATAACTGCTTTTATTAATCCTTGTTGATCCTTTAAGGTAAAATACATATGTCCTGAACTATGGTGTGTAAAGTTGGAAATTTCACCTTTAACCCAAATACTAGACAATAAAGAATCTCCATCCAGGAGATTCTTTATATATCGATTGAGTTCATTAACACTGAATATCTTACTTGTATTATACATTTTATCCTCCTAAAGTATTTAACTTTGTTTAGTTAAATACTTGTCAATTGCTCTAGCAGCTTTTTTACCAGCTCCCATGGCCAGAATAACTGTAGCAGCACCGGTTACAATATCCCCACCGGCATAGACACCTTCTATGGAGGTTAAACCATCTTCGTTCAAGGTAACTATATTACCTTTTTGATTGGTTTGTAAATTAGGTGTACTACTGGGTATTAATGGATTAGGACCTTGACCAATAGCCATAATTATATTATCAATTTCCATAGTAAATTCAGAGTTTTCTATAGCCACTGGACTTCTTCTACCCGATTGATCAGGCTCACCTAATTCATAACGGATACAAGTCATAGATTTTACTGTACCTGTTCCATCATCATTAATCTTTATTGGACTAGTTAATAATAAGAACTTAACTCCTTCTTCTTCGGCATGTTCTATCTCTTCTAATCTTGCAGGCATTTCTGCCCTAGACCGTCTATATACAATATATGATTCCTCTGCTCCTAAACGAAGGGCAGTTCTTGCAGCATCTATAGCAACATTACCAGCGCCAACTATAGCAACCTTTTTCCCAACTTTAATAGGTGTAGAGCTATTGGGAAAATCATAAGCACTCATTAAATTAGTCCGAGTTAAAAATTCATTGGCTGAATAAACACCATTTAAATTTTCACCAGGAATATTCATAAAATAGGGTAAACCTGCACCAGTTCCTATAAAAATACTTTGAAATCCTAGTTCAAATAATTCTTCGATGTCATAAAGTTTTCCAACGACACTATTATTTTCAAATTTGACACCTAAACTTTCAATATATTCTATTTCCCTTTTAACTACAGCCTTAGGTAAACGGAATTCAGGTATACCATACATTAAAACTCCTCCAGGAGTGTGCAAAGCCTCAAAAACTGTAACTTCATAACCCATTTTGGCTAAATCCCCAGCACAGGTTAAGCCTGCTGGACCAGCACCAACTATGGCTACCTTTTTACCATTACTCTTTATCTTCTCTTCAGTGTTCCTACCATGCTCCGCCTCCCAATCGGCTACAAATCTTTCTAATCTACCGATGGCCACAGCTTCACCTTTTTTGCTTAAAACACATTTCATTTCGCATTGATTTTCTTGAGGACAAACTCGTCCACAGACAGCAGGTAAGCTATTTTTAGTTCGGATTATATCAATTGCCTTTTGCATATCATCCTCTTTAAGAGCTTGAATAAACTCCGGAATATCCACTTCAACAGGACAACCTTCTTTACAGAAGGGTCTTTTACATTGTAAACATCTCTCTGCTTCTTTTTTAGCTATTTCTAATTCATAACCTAAGGCAACCTCTTTAAAATTATTTATTCTCTCCTGAGGTTCTTGAGTTGGCATAGAATTACGAGGTACTTTTAGTGGCATTTACAACCACCTCCATTATTACAGGTTTTTTGTTCTAAAGCCCTTTTTTCTTCTTCTTTATAATAGGCTAATCTCCGACTAGCAAGATCAAAATCAACCAAATGAGCATCAAATTCTGGTCCATCAACACAGGCAAATTTAGTCTCTTCCCCCACCTGTACTCTACAACAACCACACATACCTGTACCATCTACCATAATGGGGTTAAGACTTACTATGGTTTTTATTTTTTCTGGTCTTGTTAGTTCAGCCACTGCCTTCATCATAACCATAGGGCCGATTGCCCAAACCTGCTCGATGTTTTCTCTTTTCATTACCTTTTTGAAAATATCAGTAACAAAACCCTTTTCCCCCACACTTCCATCATCAGTGGCAATGAGTAATTCATCGCTTACTTCAGCCATTTTTTCTGGCCAAAATAATAGATTTTCACATCTTGCTCCTATAATTGAAATTACTTTATTACCAGCTGCCTTTAATTCCCTAGCGATAGGATAAACGGGAGCAATGCCTACTCCTCCCCCGATACAAACTACAGTACCATAGTTAGCTATCTGGGTTGGCTCTCCTAAAGGTCCTACCAAATCAAGAATATTATCACCTTCATGTAATAAGCTCATATCTTTTGTGGTACGACCAACTTCTTGGAAGATAATGGTTATGGTCCCTTCTTCCCTATTATAATCAGCTATAGTTAGGGGGATTCGTTCCCCTTTCTCAGCAATCCTTACAATTACAAATTGTCCTGCCTGAGCTTTTTTTGCTAACTGGGGAGCTAATATTTCAAATAAAACTATATTTTCACCCAAGGCTTCTTTTTTCATAATTTTATACATTTAGCACCTTGACCTCCTCATTATCATTTCGTCCATCAAGTAAATTTGTCCCTTAAAGAAAATAATCCAACTTTAAAATATACATCTTAAAGGATGGATTATTTTTAATAATATTTTTTTCATTTTATCAGAAATATGTATAGATGTAAAAGAAGTTTCAGAAAACTATTTAGCATCGTTCTTAAATTTAAGAACTTTATCTAATACGCCGTTGATAAACTTGGCCGATTGATCAGTACTAAAAACTTTAGCCAACTCAATTGCTTCATTTACAGCCACTTTGTCAGGGGTATCTTCTTTAAACAGAATTTCAAACACTCCCAATCGTAAAATATTACGATCAATGCTAGATACCCTATCTAAACTCCATTCCATTAAATATTGTTCAATTACTTGATCTATTTCTTCGATATTTTTTAAAGTCCCTTGGACTAATGTTTCTATAAAATTAATATTATTAGGATCTAAATCAACTTCTGCGATCCTATCCTTTAAAGCAATTTCTAAATCGTTTTTACCTACATCCCATTGATAAATTACTTTCAGAGCTGTTTCTCGTGCTAAACGGCGTTTCAATTTTGTAGCCTCCTAATTCCGATCTTTAAAAATTTTGTTTACTATATCTTGAAAATTATCATTATCATCTAAACGCTTTCCCACAATGTAGCCTATGTAAATACAGACCATTATAAATACTGTTTCCAAAAGTCCTATGGTTATAACTAAAATACTAAACAAAAGTCCAATAAAAATACCAAGAGCCTTGCCTCGATGATTAATAAGTATTTCCTCAAAAATCTTTTCAAACATTTTAACTGCCTCCCATACCCTTATTCCACTCTGCTTTTTTTATTATCAGTACTGAATTTGGTAACCAAAACCTTAACCTCTTCAACTTCAATACCCACTATATCTTTAAAATAATTGTGCAAATTATTTTGAAGAATTTTTGTTACTTCTGGAATGTTCATATCGGGAGCTAAGTTTGTCTGAATATAGATAGCAATACCATGAGAGGCAGGTTTAACTTTGGTTTTTGTCTCTTTGACCCCTGGAGTTTGTCTAGCAACCTTATTAGCCATATTTTCCAAAGCATCTAAACTTACCTTAATTTTCCCTAGGGAAGTTTCTATAACCTCTGCTTGTTTTACTACTCTTTTACTAAAAGATTTTTTAATAATAAGAAAGGAGAGAAGAATACCTATAACAGCCAGTAAAATAGTGATCAATCTCCGCTCGTTATTTTGTGTAATACTATTTAAATACTCCAAGGGGATTGTCCATCCTAAAGCCAAGCCTAGTAAAAGTAAAGATATACTTAATAATAATAGTGAGAACAAAAATCTATAAGTCCGATTAGTTTCCATGAAAATCCTCCTTTCTTTGGGGCATTAAACACTCATAGGTAGACCCTTGAAGAGACTACCTATGTATTTTCTGTATTTAATGCATTTTTATTACTATATGGAAGTATTTTATTTTACCCTTTGACTTTCAACATCCTTGGATTCAGGCTTTTCAAAAGCTACTCCTTGGACATGAATATTTATTTCTACTACTTTTAAGCCAGTCATTGTTTCAATAGCTTCTTTGACCCTCTTTTGTATTTGTTGAGCCACATCGGGAATGCTTGCTCCAAATTCCACAATCACAAACACATCTACAGCAGCTTCCTTTTCCCCCACCTCAACTTTGACACCCTTGGATAAATTTTTTCTACCTAGCATTTCAACAATCCCTGCTGAAACACCACCGCTCATTCCCGCTACACCTTTAACTTCGGTAGCTGCGAGAGAAGCAACTATAGCCACAACTTCATCAGCAATCTTTATGACTCCTATATCAGTATGAGTTACTTGATCCATATTATCTTTAGTCTCCATTATACTTACACCTCCAATATCTTTATAACTTTCATTATACTAAATAGCTATATTTTAAACAATAATTGCTAATTTTTTAATTATTAATCTTTGGGAATTATTACTATATTTTCTAAATCTATATTAAGAGTTCTGGTAATTAAATCTCCTATCCTGTTAACATCAACTGGATCCATATCTTTTTGGGGAAGGATAATAGTAACATTCTCTTCCTCCACAACCACAACTACCTCTTCATAACCCTTAGATTTTAAAATATTTTCACCTTTAATTTCATTAGCTTTATTATTAGATATACTAACTAGCTTTCCCTGGGCCTCTTCCCTAAGTGTTGCTGAAGAATTAGGATTATTTATTATTTCCCTTAATACTTCTATTTGCCCATCTCTTCCTCTATCTCTTTCCATTCTAAATTGGGCAAAAAAATCATCAGCTTCCCTTACTTGCTCCTTTAAAGCATCTCCTATTGCATCAGCTTCTGTATCAACTTCCTCCCATGGATCTACGGAGACCCTTATCGGCTCATGAATTTCAATTGGTGTTTCATCAGATAAAGTAATCTGTTCCGGGGAATCTCCAAGTCCCTTATAACCCACATAGATAAAAGAAAGGGATAACACAACTAATGAAATTAGCATAAAACTCCGAAACCTCAATAAAACAATCATTTTTTCACCTACTTCCCTTTTGGTAAAACTGTTACACGATGAGCTGGAATATTTAAGACAGTTTGCACACCCTGACTAATTTTTTCTCTTATCAAAATATCGTTGGCCCCTTCCGCAACCACCATAACTCCTGCCACCTCTGGACGTATCTCTTTGATTACTACTGGCTCATTTTTCCCTTGACTAAGAGATTTCATTACCACCTGAGCCTCTTCCCTAGTATCGTTGGTAGTCCTGGTACTACCATCTTGGGCCTGTTCACTTACAACTGTCTGATCATTATTGGTATTAACAGCATATTCATATTCCATACTGGACTCCAAAAATATATTTATAGCTACCTGCCCTACCCCTTCTATTTGGGAGAGTATGCTGGTTAGCCTGGCTTCCATATGCTTTTCTATTTCAGTTAAACTTGATGAGATATTTTGTTCAACTTCACTTGAGGAACTATCAAAAGTATATATATCTTTGTCTTGGTTATTAAATCCAAAATCTGAAAAGGACATTACTAAAATTCCTATGGCTATGACCATTAGTAAACCCATTATGTATTTTTTTTGCTTTTGGGTTATCTTAATATTTTGTTTTGATTTATCCTCTGGAAATAAAGAACTAAAAAACCCACCCATAGGGACACCTCCAAATTAATTAATTGTTATTTTTATAAAATTCTTATCTACATTAAAGTAATTAGCTATCACACCTGTGATTTTTTCCTTGATTTCTAATTGCTTCTCTTCTATTACTGTAGAAACTGAAGCATTTGAATTTTTACCATCAATGATAATTGGTTTCACAGGTTCTACGAGAAAATCAGTATGGATATCATCCCGGAGTGTTATCCAAAAATCTGCAGTGTTTATTTTCCCAATTCCCCCTATTTTATCAACGGGTTCTACACTGATTTGACACTTTACAGTGTTTATGTCAGGTATTAATTTCACCATTGCTTCCATCTGTTGTTCTAATCGAGCCTGATATTCTCCAATAATTTGATGTTGTTGAAAATCAATAACTTCTTGACCTTGAGCTAGAACTGTATCCATTTCTTCTTTAGAGGGGAGATTGAATTGCCAAGAGCTGATAACCATATCCTGTTTCAAAAAAGTTAGGATAGGATTTAGGATAGTTACCATTATAAATAATCCTACAATAACCTTGATAAACCGTTGGAGAGAGCTATTGGGCAATAACATCTCCATAAAGCTAGTAAGTAAGACAATAATAGCCACATTTCTCACAATTTCCCCTAAGGCTTCAATCATCTAATCACCTACCTTAGCATCACAGTCACATTAGCGGTGACCATGATGATAATAATGGTCAAGAAGAACATTAGCGAAACAGTGGCCACCGAGGCAAATACCAATAACAAACTATTAGCCATCCCTTGTAAAGTGTCTGCCACTTTGGTATCCCCAATGGGCTGAATTAGAGCTGCAGCTAGCTTATAAATAATAACTATAGCTATTATTTTTAACATTGGAAAAAGAGTAATCACCCCTATCACAACTAACCCTACCAACCCAATGGCATTTTTTAATAATAAGGATCCACCAATAACTGCGTCTAAAGCATCGGCGAACATACCACCTACCACTGGTATAAAGGCTCCAGACATGTATTTAGCAGTTCTTAAGGTAATCCCATCGGCAACAGCTCCTCCCACTCCTTGCAGGCTGAGAGCTCCGATAAAGAGGGTAAAGGATAATCCAAGACAAAATTTTGTGGCATCCTTAAATAAATCTACCAGACGGCTGATCTTAAATTTTTCGGAAATATAATTGACTAGCTTTAAAATTGCTTCAAAATAAACTAAAGGGAAAATTATTACTTTAAAAAAGGTGCTTAAAATCCCTAAGGTAACTAGAATAAAGGGATGTAAAATTGCAGTTGTAGTAAAGGCACCTAAAGCAGCCAAAAGGGCTAATAATACTGGCATTAAAATCTGCATAAAAGAAACCATTCTATCAATGGTGACTTTTCCTATCTCCATAGTCATCTGGAATGATCCCACTGCTAAGGTTATCAATACTAAAAAACTAACCATATGAGCCAGTTTACTGATATTATCCTGCTCAAAAGCATTTTGTAAGTTACTTAACACAGCACAAATAATAGCTAAGAGAATTAATTTCCCCATTAGAGCTAAATTAGCTCCCACTTCCCTCATTAAAAACTTTCCAATTCCGTTAAGAAATCCTTGAGGATTTAGATGAATATCCCCATTTTTTAAATTTGTAATAAATTGTTCAATTGTAAATTCAGGTATAAATTCAGCCAATTCACGATCAATTTCATTAATAAATCTTTCTACTTCCCTAGTATCGAGGATCTCCAATTGTCCTTCGGTTAGCTCTATCAAGTTATTTTCTGGATTTGCTAGAACATTACTACTATTTAATGAAAGAAAATATAAAATTAAAGTAAATAGAAACAACAGTTTAATTAATTGTTTTTTCTTAATCATTCTAAAACCACCTTAAGGTATCAGCTTTACGATAATTTCCAAAATAGCCACTATAATTGGTATTGCTAGAACCATTATTAATATTTTGGCAGCAAATTCAATTTTTCCAGCTATTGATGAGCTTCCTGCATCTTTACAGATTTGTGAACCAAATTCGGCTATATAAGCAATCCCAATAATTTTAAAGATGGTATTTAGATAGAACATATTTACATTGGCCTGTAAGGCAAGATCCTCAAATACCTGTAAAATTGACTCTATCTTGCCCATCATTAGTATGAAGACTAAAGCTGCAAAGGCTAGCCCCAACTGTATAGAAAATTCTTCTTTTCTTTCCTTTAAGATTACATAAAAGACCATAGTCAGTAATCCTAAAGCCACTATTCTGATGATTTCCATATTTACACCTCTCAATATAGAGAGAATACTGAACGAACATAATCAAAAAGACTGGCTAAAAGTTGGACTACCATAAATAAAACAATTGTCACCCCTGCTAAAGTAGCTAAGTGAGCCTGGTCTTCTTTTCCAAAAGATTTTAAAACACTATGTAATACAGCCGTTAGAATACCAATTCCAGCAATTTTAAAAATTATACTAACATCCATTTATTAACCTCCTTTTTCACTATAAAAGGATTAATGCTATAACCCCACCAAAGCTAAAACCTAAATATTTCCATATTTTTGCATTCTTAGCTTTAAGTCTTTCGGCTTTGTCCTCTGCATTTTTTAAATGTTCTTGTACCAATTTGAAATTTTTATATTGTTCTTCTCGGTCAGAACCACCAAGACTTTGTCCAAAATATAATAAAATATCTAAGTCTTCTGGCAATAGAGCACTTTCCTGTTCTAATTCCTTTAAAGCTATCTCCCAGGCCTCCCCAGCAGTTAGACCTTCCCCCCTATTTAGATAATCTCCAGTTATTTCAAATAATTTATTAATTGGAAAGGCCATTTTTTTCCCTACCCTTTGTAGACCTAAAGGTAAAGGAGTTAAACCAAAAAGCACTTCAGTTTCTAACATTTGTAATGCGCTCTTTAAATGTCTTAATTGTTGAGGTCTGAGGGAAAAATTTCGGGCAATAATCAGACCTACAGTTCCAGTACCCATAACCAACATGACTGCGCCAATTAATTTTAGTATTTAACCCACCCCCCTTTTAAAGGTTTTGAGAGTATAGGTTCCATATTGGTTCCATCGATTATGTTTTCCACAGTTCCTACTCCCAAAGAGCGACTTAAAACTATAATTCTCTTAAAAAATTTCTGTTCTATAATTTTACATAGATTGGGCCTTTGTACTAAATCTTCAATATCCCTACCATGGACAGTGGTCAAAAGGCTTATGCCTGCATTTAATACTTCTTCCATGGCCATAATATCTTCCAATGTGCCAATTTCATCAGTAGCAATCACTTGAGGGGACATGGAACGGATAAGCATAATCATCCCTTGGGCCTTAGGACAACCATCTAAAATATCTGTACGAAAACCTATATTAAATTGTGGAACCCCCTCATGACTTCCAGCCAATTCCGATCGTTCATCCACAAGACCTACATTTACGCCTTCAAAATTTAAGCTAGGAACACCGTCACTTAGTTGTCTAATAATATCTCTTAAAAGAGTTGTTTTCCCACACTGAGGAGGGGAAACAAGTAAAGTATGCCTAAATCCTAAGTCTTTATCGATTAAATAAGGCATAACTTTAGTGGCTACACCTATTAATTCATGAGCAATACGGAAATTTAATCCGGAAATATTCTTCATACTTTTTACAAGACCCTTGTCCAAAATAACCTTACCTGTTAAACCAACACGATGTCCCCCCTTTAAGGTAATATAGCCTCTTTTAAATTCTTCTTCCCAGGCATAGATAGAGCTTTGACTGATGGTATGAAGAATTTTTTCTATTTCAGTTTTATTGATTTCAATTCCACTAGCAATATTTCTAGTTAACTTGCCACTACTGGTTAGGGTGTAATCAGTTTTACCTATATAAAATATAATTGGTCTATTTAGCCGAACCCTAATTTCTTCCAGTTCAAATTCAGCTTGGGCAGGCAGTTTTTCTATTAGTTTTCTAATACTTAAAGGAAAAATATTTTTTATATTTTCTGGTAATGGACTAATTGATGTGGGGTATGAAATGTTTTTCTCATTAAAAAAACTTACTTTGGTCACTGGACATCCTCCTTACTTATAAATATGGGGCTTATCCCAGTTTATGACTTAAATTTTCTGTTTAAGACTCAAAAAGCCACAAAAAAAAGGCCGTACTTAGGTGTTTCTAAGTACGGCCTTTTAAAGGATTTCTC
>JAAZJU010000040.1 GCA_012800195.1 Clostridia bacterium | reverse complement strand
CTCTTTTGGTAAAACGAGCTTGGGAATATTTTTGCCAATATTATAGCTCTTTGGATCTTCAAGGACAGGAACCTGTGCAAAATTATCTTCTAAACTTAGTACCAGAGGAGCGTTGCGCTATTATCTTGAGGGATATTATGGGGTATTCCTATGAGCAAATTGCTTTAGTTTTAGATAAATCCCTTCCAGAGGTAAATAGTTTAATTAGCTCTGGAAGAAAGCAAATATGTAAGCTTAAAAAAAGAAAGATTATTTAACTAAATGTTATAGGATTCTAG
The DNA here is from genome assembly GCA_012800195.1 of Clostridia bacterium. Classification (GTDB taxonomy): domain Bacteria; phylum Bacillota; class Peptococcia; order Peptococcales; family BICA1-8; genus JAAZJU01. The sequence continues at coordinate 4,145 of JAAZJU010000040.1, read as the reverse complement.
CTTCTCTCCACCGAACTAATAAAGGTGGAGGGAAATTATGGATAGGGTAAGAGAATTATATCAACTATATAAAGAACCTATTTTTCGGTATTTTTTACGAATGACAGGGGACTGGGAAGAAGCAGGAGAGTTGACTCAAGAGGTTTTTTTTCAAGCCTGTTTATCCCTATATCGTTTTCGTAATGAAGCCTCTTTAAAAACATGGCTTTTTTCCATATCCCGTAATGTTTATCTCAAACATCTACAAAAGGAAAAAAGAAATAAAGCTATAGTTTTTGAAGAAGCTCAAGTAGCATTGGAGGAGATTACTACAGGGGCCACGGATGCACCTGATGAAATAGTAATTTTCAGGGAAGAGCAGGCTAGAGTTCGCCAAGGGTTGGCTCAACTTCCTGAGACCGCTAGAACTGTAATTGTTTTGAAAGAATATGAACAATTGTCTTATGAGGAAATAGCAAAAATCTGTGGCCAATCTGTAAACTGGGCCAGAGTAAACTTTTTTCGGGCCAAAAAACAATTGGGGCAAATTTATCGGGAATTGGAGGATGGTATCAATGAACTTAAAAGAATGTAAGATTGTCCAAGAGCTCTTACCCTTATACGCAGAGGACTTAGTTACTGATGAAACCTCCGAGTATCTTAGAGAACATTTAGCTCAATGTCCTAGTTGTGCCCAAGACTGGGAGGATTTTAAAAGTCCCTTACCAGATCCAGCATGTTTAGAGGAGACATTTCAAAAGGATCTTGGAAGTAAAGTATTTATGCGATTAAGACAAACCCTGACAATGGCAGTAGTGTTGGTACTAATAGGCGGAGCTGGATTAGCTTATGCCTCTTATACTGCCGGTAAACATCTAGGGACTATTGACCCTGCCTATCGTTTTGCTCAGGAATTAAATCTATTTACAGAAATAAAGCAAACCAAAACTATTGAGGGTCTGGAGGTTACCGTAGATAAAGGGCTGTTTGATAGTACCCGTAGTGCCCTTTTTCTGACTTTTTCTAAGCCAGTTAAGGATATTCCAGAAGTGGACCTGTTGGATAATAATGGTAATGAATATTTAAGACATGGTGCTAAGGGTTGGCAGAATAAAGACTTTATGTTTGAATTTGAACCAGTAGATTTGGAAGTTCAAGAATTAAGCCTAACTCTAGCTTTAGGTAATAATGAACAGGCAAGAACGGAGTTCACCTTTCCCGTGGATATAGCCAAGACATTTAATTACACTAAGATAATTTATCCTAATCTAGAAAAGGAACTGTCTAATCTTAGAATTTCTATGGATAAGGCTATTTTAGGTGTCAGTGAAACAGAGTTTAAAGTTTATTTTGATTGGCCTGTAGATGGTTCAGTGGCTGGGCTAGGTATCGGCAGGGGGACTGCCTATTTTCCCACTTCGGTTAGAAAAATAGCTGAAGATGAACCATTACCCCCAGGAATGATAGCGCCTCCTGGTGGTTTAGTCTCCAATTATGCATCCAGTGTAGGAGTAAATTATCGCATGGGGGATGGCCCTTTTAGTCGTCCGGCCCTTTATGATTTAACGGGGCGGCAAGAAATAGAGGTTCGGAGTGGGGAATATAGAACTACTCAGTTTCCTTGTCAGGTTGAAGCAAGGTTGAAATTTGCCCCTGTGAAGCAGGAAACAGAACAGCTAGAAGTGCTCCTTCCACCAGTATACTTGTATAAAACAGTGGCAGATAGCCCGCAACTTTCTTTAGACTTTAGGGGAAAAAATGAAATCCAACTGGGAAAAGTTATGCCTTTTTCCCAGGGTGAGCTGATAATCGAAAAGGCCTGGAAAGAGGATAACCGACTTTATCTTAGTTATCAAATAGACTCTCAGGATAACCCCGAAATTTATTTACCTCACTTTGAATTAGTAAATGGGGAAGGCTCCAAACAGGGACAATTAGATTTTGAAACTGGCACTCCCCAAGTGATTAACTTTTATCTTTTTAATGAAGAAACCCAGGAGTTTTATTTAAATTTTGATAGCCTAGGGGAATTATTACCCAGGGAAAAATTTACTCTTGATATTCAAGATTGAAGAATAATGGGCTAGGAGGATAGAGAATGAGAAAATTAGGATGGATGATCTTGCTAGCTATTCTAGTAACTGTGATACCAATTTCAGCTAATTCAGGACCTGTCTATTGGGAGGGCTACCCCTCCTCTAATGTTTTAGTTATAGAAGAAAACTCCCCAATTAGGGTTGAGGAAGAAAATCTTATTTTTGATTTTTCCCAAAATGAGGAAGGTTATCATACGCTTAGCGGGAGAGTCACTGCCACTTATAAAATGCTTAACCCTACTACTGAAAAATATTTAGCCCAAATGGCCTTTCCCTTTATTGGCAAGGTAAATAGTTTCTTGCCAGAAGAGATAGTCCTTACTGCAGATGGTAACCCCCTACCCTATGAAATCTACCTGGGGGAGGTAGTCAGGGATAGAGAGCAATTTGATTTTGCTAATATTGTCCAGACTATATCTTCCGAAAGCTACCAAGGGGTGAATTTTACCAATAAGCAAAAGGCTAAGCTCTATACCATTACTGTTAAACCAACAACTGAACAAAGAATAAATTTTGCCATTGACTTTGAGTTTAACCATGAGGAAACTAAAATCCTGACCGCAGGCTTTAATCGTTATGAACGGAATGGTGAGGAAACAAGAATTGCTGCCTGGTGCTATGAGGAGGAGCAGCTAGAAATCTTAGTACTGGGGGAAGATATTGAGCTTAGGATCAATAGTTACACTGATGGAGAGTTGAAAGAAAAAACTGATTTAGTTACCTATGAAATCTTTACTGAAGAAATTGAAGTTGAACAATATTTGCTAAATTTTATCGAAAAGAGGGACAGTGGGGAGAGTAAAAAAGTTTTACCCCAGGGCCAATTATTTAATATGTATGCGAACTCTTTAGATAGATATTTAACCCAAAACATTGGCCTTTGTACTGCAGAGGATCTGACCTCAGAAGAATATATTGACCGGATTTTTACCCTTGTTTACCAGGTAGATTTCCCCGCTAATGGTGAAAAGGAAGTAAGCATAGGTTATAAAACCCTGGGGACTATGGATAAAAGAGAGACGGGCAAACCTCAGTATTCCTTTGATTATCTCCTTAATCCTGCCGGAAATTGGGCCCAATTTAATAATTTAAATATTGAAATTATTCCACCAGTGGAGGCTCCCTTTCTTATTAAAAGCACTGTTGAATTTACCCTAGAAAAGGATAGAATTTACACTGCCCAGTTGGCAAATTTACCAGAGGAGGATTTATCCTTTACCCTTTATGAAGATGAAGAGATTACCCCCTTAGATAAGGCTAGTGGAGCTTTCCAGAGAAACTTTGGCTATTTTACCCCTCTTATCATAGGGGCATTAATTATCTTGCTCTTTGTTGGTCTAGTAATTATTGCCATTAAGTATTACCAAAGGAGAAGAGGTGGCTTTTAGTGCAAAGAAGGAAGTTGCTATTTTTGATTATAGTTTTAAGTTTAAGCTTAGTCTTAGTCTTGGGGTGCAATAGTGAGTCTCAGGAGTCCCCTCAGGGTGCTGAAGGCCTTGATCAAGAAAAACTAGAGGAAGCTCTTAGATTAGCTATTAAGGGTCAAGCCAGTAGCTATGCTGAGGGAGAAACTGTAACAGAGGGGCATATTATTCTCGAGATAGAAGAAAAAGCAGAAGAAATTAAAGTCTATACTATCGCCAGTTTTGGAGCCTTTGGCTTTGAAAATGGTATTTTCACCAAAATCAGTGGCAGTGGGGCAATCCCAACTGTGATTACCTTTACTCGAGAGGCCGATGGGGAATATTCCTTAAAAGAATACCAAGAGCCACTGGACGGGGCAGGATATTCAGATTCAGTAAAAGAATTATTCCCGCAAAATTTACATGACCGAGTATTTAATGCCCATGATGATTATAAATTTTTAGCAGAACAACAAGAAGCGCAGGCTGCAGGGTATTTGGAAAGTATCGGCAGAACGGCAGAGGTAAAAGGATAAAGCATGTTGAAAAGGAGCTTGCACAGATAAATGTAGAGGCCTCCAACAAATTATTTTCTTATCACACAAAATATGATGCCTTTCTTAATGCTTGTCCCTATTGGCTCGGTACAAGGGAGAAAGTAGAAGAT
>JAAZJU010000244.1 GCA_012800195.1 Clostridia bacterium | reverse complement strand
TTTATACCCAGATATAAATGTGAGGGTAGGCTTAGAAGTAGATTACTTTCCTGGTAAAGAACAGGAATTACAAAAGATCGTGAATAGCTATGATTTTGATTATCTAATAGGTTCTGTTCATTATGTGGATCAATGGATGTTTGATGCTAGTAATCAACAGGAGAACTTCAGTAATTGGGATATTGATGAATTATATAAAAAATATTTAAGCCTGGTTACAGGAGCAGCCCAAACAGGACTTTTCTTTATCACTGGGCATTTAGATCTTTTAAAGATTTTTGGCCATCGACCTAGAAAAAGTTTACGGGAAACCTTCGAACCTGCTCTTAAATTACTGAATAAAACAGGAACGGTGGTAGAATTAAACACTAATGGCTGGTATAAGCCAGTAGGAGAATTATATCCAGAGCCTAAACTTATTAGTCTCTGTTTTGAGTATAATATACCTATCACTCTTTCTTCTGACGCCCACCAAGCTGATCAAGTGGGCCGAGATGTTCATAAAGCTTTAGAAATTGCTCGAAAATGCGGGTATAAAAAAATTGCTGTATTTAGTAAGAAAAAAGTTAATTATATAGACATAACTTAAATCTAAACCAAGGAGGAATATAATGGGAAAACACAAGGTAGCAATTGTTGGATACGGGAACATTGGTAGATTCGCGGTAGATGCGGTTCAGGCTGCTCCCGATATGGAATTGGTGGGAGTAGTGAGAAGGGCCAGTTCTCTCGATAATCCTATGCCTCCAGAATTAGCCAACATCCCAGTAGTGGGGGATATTAAAGAATTAAACCAAGTGGATGTGGCTTTACTATGTACTCCATCCCGTTCAGTTCAAGAAAATGCAGTTAAACTTTTGGCTCAAGGGATTAATACTGTTGATAGTTTTGATATCCACCAGGATATAGTGGATTTAAGGAATTCTTTAGATAAAGAGGCTAAAAAGGGTAATGCCGTAGCAATTATCTCAGCAGGTTGGGATCCTGGAACAAATTCTATGTTAAGATGTCTTATGGAATTTATGGCCCCAAAAGGGATTACCTATACTAATTTTGGGCCTGGCATGAGTATGGGTCATTCAGTGGCAGTAAAGGCTCTTGATGGGGTGAGAGATGCCCTATCCATTACTATTCCCAAAGGGGAAGGCGTACATAAGAGGATGGTCTATATCCAGGTTGAAGCAGGTGCGGATTTTGCAGATATTAAAGAAAAACTTCTAGCTGATCCTTACTTTTCTAAGGATGAAACCCATGTTTTTGAAGTGGAAGATGTAAAGCAATTGGTTGATATGGGTCATGGAGTTACTATAGAAAGAAAAGGGGTTTCTGGTAATACTCATAACCAGTTGTTAAAATATGAAATGAGAATAAATAACCCTGCCTTAACTAGCCAAATCATGGTAGCTAGTGCCCGAGCCACTTTTAAACAAGAACCTGGGGCCTATACGCTGATTGAGGTGCCTATTATTAATTATCTTTATGGAGAAACAGATAAACTAATTAGAAAATTTGTTTAAACCAAGTGCAAGGGTGAAATAGTATGAAGGATAGTTAACTTTTTAAGGAGGATTCTAAAATGTCTTATGAGGCAAAAATAAAGAGCATGGGTCTAGAAATTCCCGAAGCTCCAAAACCAGTAGCAGCTTATGTTCCTGCAGTTTTAATAGACGGCTATGTTTACACTTCTGGTCAGCTTCCCTTTGTTAACGGGGAATTAAAGTATACTGGGAAAGTTGGTCAAGAAGTAAAAGAAAAGGATGCCTATGAAGCAGCCAAAATATGTGCCTTGAATTGTTTAAGTGTAATTAAGGGAGTAGTAGGGGATCTAGATAAGATTGAACAAATTGTTAAGGTGAATGGTTATGTTGCTTCTGCGGAAGGATTTGAGATGCAACCTAAGGTCATAAATGGTGCTAGTGAGCTACTGGGAGAAATATTTGGCGAAAAGGGCCAACATGCTCGATTGGCTGTGGGAGTAAATCAATTGCCTTTCAACGCCACTTGTGAAATAGAAATGATAGTTAAAGTAAAGTAAAAATCACAAATTTATTTTGGCTCAAATAAAAAAACTTAGTTCGGGAAGATTAAATCTAACTGAACTAAGTTTTTTTATTGTCGCAGGAAATTAGTTCAAGGGCGTTACTGAAGTTCACGCAAACGAAAGCTTTATAAAATACTTTTTATAGTTTAACCACATTCTCTGCCTGGGGTCCTTTATTGCCTTGGACAATATTAAATTGAACAGACTGCCCTTCCTCTAAAGTTTTAAAACCTTCACCGGTTATGGCAGAAAAGTGAACGAAGACATCATCGCCACCCTCAACTTCAATAAAGCCAAAGCCTTTTTCAGGGTTAAACCATTTTACTTTTCCTTTTTCCATTCAAAAACCTCCAAAATAATTAGTTTAAAGTATGAAGCAAAGTTTCTTTATAAATAATATATGAAATTTAGCCCTTGACTATACAAGCAGGTGGCATTTAACAATTATTGGTGAATTAAAAAGGTATTTTGTCTTACATGTAAAATAATATTATATAGAAGGGCTA
>JAAZJU010000039.1 GCA_012800195.1 Clostridia bacterium | reverse complement strand
CATAATGCCGCCTACAGCTGCTAATAAGGAACCAATTAAAAAAGTGTAAGAGATAACTCTATCTACATCAATGCCCATAAGTCCTGAGGTTTCAAAATCCTTAGAAACAGCGCGCATGGCCATGCCTAGTTTTGTTTTAGCAACTAGATACATTAAAAGGCTTAAGAAAAATATTGCCACTGCCGGAATAATAAAGGTTAGGTTCATAATCTTAATCCCGCCAAAATCATTCATTGCAGAAAAGATTTCCGGTCTTGGGAATGTTTTAGGTCTACCAGTGAAAACAACTAACCCTAGGTTCTGAATAAAGAAAGATATACCTATCGCTGAAATTAATAAGGAAATTCTAGGGGCGTTTCTAAGAGGTTTATAGGCTGCCTTTTCAATAAGTACACCTATAAGACCTGTAATAATAATTGATAAGAGAAAAGCTATTGTCCAATGCAAATTAAAAATTAGAATTCCGTAAATAACGATGTAAGTGCTAAGCATAAAAATATCGCCATGGGCGAAATTAATCAAACGCAGAATTCCATAAACCATTGTATAACCAATGGCTATTAGAGCATACAAACTTCCTAGTGATATTCCATTTGCAAAATGTTGTAAGAATAACTCAAATGTCATAATGTCCTCCTACTATGTCTAGAACCATAGGTTAAATTAAAATTCCTTCTCCCCAGACCAGGGGAGAAGGTTATGTTTTTAAATAACAGGACTGATTTAGGGTTGAACTATGGCTTTAAAGTTAATTTTGCCATCTTCAACAACATTAATTACTGCACTCTTAGTGGCATCACCATTCTCATCAAGGGTAATGATACCAGTAGCGCCCTCAAAGTCCACAGTTTGAGCTAAAGCTTCTTTGATAGCTTTAGGCTCAGCAGATTGAGCTCTTTCTATTGCATCTAAAGCTAAGATATAAGTGTCAAAGCCTAAAGCAGCGAAAGCGTTGGGTTCTGCATTATACTCTTCTCTGAATGCATCCATAAAAACTGTAGTCATTTCAGTAACAGGTTCAACAGCAGTAAAGTGAGAACTGAAAATAGCTCCTTCTACATCGCTACCACCAAGCTCTAGGAATTCTGTAGCTTCCCAAGTATCTCCACCAAGGATTGGAACAGTTATTCCAGCTTCTCTGGCTTGTTTAATTAATAACGCGGATGGTCCAAAATCACCAGGTGCAAAAATTACTTCAGGATTTTTTTCCTTAATAACAGTTAGTTGAGCAGTGAAGTCATTATCCATTTTTTGATAGTCAATTATTTCTACAATTTCTCCACCTAAAGCAGTGAAAGCATCGTTAAAGAATTGAGCTAATCCAACGGAATAATCCCCACCTGTTTCTCTAATAATGGCAGCTTTTTTAACTCCTAAATCATTATAAGCATAGTTGGCCATTACAGTACCTTGGAAAGGATCAATAAAACAAACTCTAAAGTAGTAATCGTTACCCTTTGTTACTAATGGGTTGGTTGGAGAACAACCAATAACAGGAACTTCTTTATTTAAAGCCACTTGGCCACCAGCCATTGACAAACCACTACTATAGCTTCCTAAGATAACACTAGCCTTGT
>JAAZJU010000243.1 GCA_012800195.1 Clostridia bacterium | reverse complement strand
GGAGAGAAAGAATTATCCTTCGCCAATCGTTCTATAAGAATAGATTAGCACTGGGATATCTCAATTAAAATAAAAAGTATGTTTGAACCACTTAAAAAGTGGACCTAAACATACTATACGAGGAGGGAAAGAGATGATTCTAGATTTTATTTCTAATAAAATGGTTTTATCTGTGCTGGCAGTTCTTTTAATAATAGCCTTATACAATAATGGAATTATAGGAAATAAGGGGAAAAATGATCGGCTTGAGCTAGAAATTAAACATGTTCCTATCAAAGAGCCTGTAGTAGAAATAAAAATGGCTGCAGGAGGCAAAATGGTTTTTGAATTATTACCAGAATATGCACCAGAAACAGTACAAAACTTTGTTAATCTAGCCCACGCTGGTTTTTATGATGGTTTAACCTTCCATAGAATCGTTGAGGATTTTATGATTCAAGGAGGAGACCCTAAAGGAAACGGCACTGGTCGCTCATATAAGACAGTCAAAGGTGAATTTGCTGAAAACGGTTTTGAACAAAATACCTTAAAGCATACAAAAGGGGTAATTTCTATGGCTAGAGATAGTCATCCTGATTCTGCTTCCTGTCAGTTTTTTATTGTCCATGGAGATGAAGTACCCTCCCTGGACGGTAGTTATGCCGCTTTTGGCCGACTAGTTGCAGGCGAAGAAACCCTAGATAGAATTGCCCAAACTCCAGTTAAAAATAATCCCGATATGAAAGAAGTATCAAGGCCTAGGGAACCCGTCATTATTGAGAAAATCACTGTATATGAAAGAAGTGAATACTAATAAGCTACCCACAGGGTAGCTTTAATATTTACCATTATGAACTGGATAATTGAAATCTGTATAAAACTATATCTTAAACAGGAGAAAATCTATGGGGATTGAAAATATAAATCAATTTATTAGAAGTATGGAATTACAACGGGAAAAAATCCCTTCTTTTTCAGAGTTCCCATTTTGCCTTTCAGCTGTTCGTGACTTAACAGAACTTAAGCTCCATCCCAAGGTTACCTTTATTATTGGAGAAAATGGAACGGGAAAATCAACTATACTTGAAGCGCTTGCTACAGCCTATGGCTTTAATCCAGAGGGGGGAACTAAAAATTTTAATTTTTCCTCAATGGATACTCATTCCAATTTACATAATTATATTAGAATAGCAAAGGGTATAAGAAAACCTAAAAATGGTTTCTTTCTGCGAGCGGAAAGCTTTTACAATGTGGCTACTAATATTGATGAGCTGGATAAAGAGGAAGGAGGACCCAAGATTATTGATTCCTATGGGGGAAAATCCTTGCATCAACAATCTCATGGCGAATCATTTTTATCACTGTTCATTAATAAGTTTGGTGAAGAAGGAATTTATATTTTGGATGAACCTGAAGCGGCTTTATCCCCGATGCGACAAATGACAATGCTTTCTAGAATACATGAACTTGTTCAACAAGGTAGTCAGTTTATTATCGCAACACATTCTCCAATCATTATGGCCTATCCTGATGCCCTAATTTATGAAATTAAAGAAGATATTAAAATTGTTAAATATGAAGAAACAGAGCATTATCAAGTAATGCGAAATTTTTTAACTAGAACACCAAAAATGTTAGAGATATTAATGAAATAAATACTACCTCATTTGCATCCCATAATTGATTCTATTGCATCACCAAAAGCATCGCTAGCTATAGAACCCGACTTGACCGAATTAGTGACCACATTTTATTTCAAAGACTCTAAAAGCTTTTGAATATTCTTTGGAATTTTTGGTTTCACAGGGTATAGAGTGCCTTTTATAGAAATTATTCCAGTTT
>JAAZJU010000242.1 GCA_012800195.1 Clostridia bacterium | reverse complement strand
CGTGAGCATATGTACTAATAATGAAAAAATTGATGAGGACATAAAGTTATTTAGCCAAGCTCTTAGTAATGATGACGAACTTATTGGAGAAAGGTTAATAACATTATCAAGAATATTAAAAGAGATGGGTTATTAAAATGAAAAGCACAAAGAAAAATACCAACATTTCAGTATTCCTAAATGATCAGGGTAAGATAATGCAAATTCCTGTACCCAATAGGACCAAGATACCTGTGCTTTCTTATCTTGCTAATAAATTTGAGGCCGATAGGTTTTATAGTGAAAAGGAAATCAATGAAATTATAAAAGAGTGGCATACCTTTGAGGATTATTTTATTTTGCGGAGATTGTTAATAGATTATGGATTTCTGGATAGAACACCTGATGGTAAAAAATATTGGATTGTAAAAAAGGAAGATGATATCTAATGGATAGAAGAAAAGAATTGAAGTTACAGTATAAACAAATGAAACCGGAAATGGGTGTTATCATTATTCGTTCCGAATTAGATAATAAATGTTATCTCGAGGGCACACAAAATATTAAAGGAACTATTAATAGTGCTAAGTTTAAGTTAGAAGCGGGTATTCACCCTAACCGTGAATTACAAAGGGCCTGGAAGGAGCAGGGTGAAAAAAATTTCCTCATTCAAGTTCTGGAAAACCTTGAATACGAAGAAGATGAAAGTAAAACTGATTATAGTGAGGAATTAGCTTTGTTAGAAATGGTTTGGACTGAAAAACTAGCTAAGAATAATATGGAGTTTTATCAAAAATAGCCGTTTATTTTAACGGCTAAAAATTTTTTATCATTTTCTGAATTTTACCCCTTTACTTTATCATGTTAAAGTGCTAATATAATAATCAGATAATATAACAATATAAATTGGGGGAGAGAAAAGTGAAGAAAAAAATTATTGCATTACTAATGGTAGTAATGCTAGTAGCAACTTTAACAGCATGTTCATCAAATGACAAAAATACAGGAGGAAATGGTGACCCTGAGGAAACCTTTACCGTAGGTTTTGACCAAAACTTCCCACCCATGGGCTTTGTTGGTGATGATGGTGAATTTACTGGTTTTGACTTAGAATTAGCAGCTGAAGTTGCTGACCGTTTAGGTTTAAAACTTGAACTACAACCAATTGCTTGGGATGCAAAGGATATGGAATTATCCTCTGGAAACATCGACTGTGTTTGGAATGGATTTACAATCAATGGTCGTGAAGAACTTTATACTTGGACTGAGCCATATATGGCTAATAACCAAGTTTTTGTAGTTAGAGCAGACTCAGGTATTAAAACTTTAGCTGATCTTGCTGGTCAAACAGTAGTTGTTCAGGTAGATTCCAGTGCTGAAGCAGCTTTAGCAGATTTACCAGAATTGGTAGCAACCTTTGGCAACTACATTACTGCTGCAGATTATAATACTGCTTTAATGGATCTTGAAGCTGGGGCTGTAGATGCAGTGGCTATGGATGAGATTGTTGCTAGATATCGGATAGAACAAAAAGAAGATAAATTCACTGTATTAGAAGAAGCTTTGGCAGCTGAGGAATATGGTGTAGGTTTCTTATTAGGCAATGAAGAATTAAGAGATAAAGTTCAAGGTGCTTTAGAAGAAATGGCGGCTGATGGTACAATGGCTGAGATTTCCAACAAGTGGTTTGGCAAGGATGTTACTATAATTGGTAAGTAATCTATGATAATATAAAGTAGAAAGGGCTGTCCCTAATGAGATAGCCCTTTTTAAAGTCTAGGGGGTATCCTCTTTGAGTTGGTCTGTTTTATTGACAAAATTAAGTGAAGGCATGCTGGTTTCCGTAGAAATATTTGTCCTAACCTTGGTTTTTTCCTTACCTTTGGGACTTATAGTAACTTTTGGGCGCATGTCTAAAAATGCACTAATTAGAAATATTACAAAATTATATATTTCCATAATGCGGGGCACGCCATTGATGCTACAATTAATGGTGGTATATTTTGGACCCTATTATCTCTTTGGGATTACTTTGCCTAGGAGTTATCGCTTTTTAGCTGTAATTATTGGTTTTGTACTTAATTATGCTGCCTATTTTGCGGAAATATATCGGGGTGGTATTGAGTCCATGCCTCTTGGGCAATACGAAGCTGCGAAAGTATTGGGATATAGTAAATCCCAGACCTTTTTTAAGATTATTCTGCCCCAAGTTATTAAACGGATTTTACCTGCTGTAACCAATGAAGTAATAACCTTGGTTAAAGACACCTCTCTGGCCTTTGTAATTTCTGTTTCAGAGATGTTTACCCTAGCTAAGGCTATCGCTTCAGCCCAAAGGTCCACTATACCTTTTATGGTGGCAGGAGTGTTTTATTATGTTTTCAATTTTGTGGTAGCCTATACTATGGAATGGATCGAAAAGAAAGTCAGTTATTATAGATAGGAGGTCATCGGATGAAATTACTAGAAATTAAAAACTTAAAAAAGAACTTTGATGACCTAGAGGTTATAGAGGATATCTCTTTGGATGTTGAAGAAGGGCAGGTTGTAGCCATTATTGGTCCCTCAGGATCAGGCAAATCTACCTTATTGCGGTGTGCAACTTTGCTAGAAACCATGGATTCTGGAGAATTAATTTATGTGGGGGAAAAGGCTGTGACCACCGTGGATGGTAAAGCAGTTTATGCTCCTCCTAAAGACTTAAAGAGGATACAAAGATATTTTGGCTTGGTTTTTCAGAATTTCAATCTCTTTCCCCATTATTCTGTAATAAAAAATATTACTGATCCTTTGATTTCGGTACAGAAAAAATCAAAGGAGGAAGCTTTAGCCATTGGCCGGGAATTACTCAAGAAAATGGCTTTATCCTCTAAAGAGGATGCTTACCCCTATCAATTATCTGGTGGTCAACAACAACGGGTCTCTATTGCTAGGGCTCTGGCTTTAAATCCCAAAGTATTGTTTTTCGATGAACCCACCTCTGCCTTAGATCCAGAACTAACTGGAGAAATTCTTAAGGTAATCAAACAATTAGCAGCTGAAAAAATGACCATGGTCATTGTTACCCATGAGATAGCCTTTGCTAGGGATTTGGCTGATCATGTTATTTTTATGGATGGTGGGGTAATTGTGGAGGAGGGGAGCCCCGAGGAAGTAATCAATAATCCTCAACATGAACGCACGAAATTATTTTTAAGTAGATTTGAGTAACCGTTTCTTCTAGAAACGGTTTTTTTGTTTTTATCAGAGCTGGTTATAAGGTATAATACCAATAAAGAAAGCAAGAGGTGTTAAAAGAGATGTTAGAGTTAAAGAATTTAAAACTTACAATTAATGATGGTGTTGAACCTGTTCAGGTTTTAAATGGTATTAATTTGCAACTAGAAAAGAAAAAAATTTATGTAATGACTGGACCTAATGGGGGAGGTAAAACTTCTATAGCTAAGTCTATTATGGGTATTTACCAGCCTACTGGTGGACAAATCATCCTAGATGGGGAGGATATAACAAATAAAAGCATTACGGAACGGGCTAGGTTAGGGATAGGTTATGCTTTCCAACAACCTCCCCGTTTTAAAGGGCTTACTGTGAGGGATGTTTTAAAATTAGCTGCTGGGTCTAATAATTCAATTGATGAATGTGATCTCCTTTATGATGTAGGTTTGTGTGCCCAAGAATATCTAAACAGGGAAATGAATGCTACTCTTTCTGGCGGGGAATTAAAAAGAATAGAAATAGCTACCCTTCTCGCCCAAAATTTAAAGGTTGCAGTATTTGATGAACCAGAGGCAGGGATAGATTTATGGAGTTTTCAAAAGTTAACAGAGACTTTTGAAAAAATGCATAGAAAGTTTGATACCACCATGATTATAATTTCTCATCAAGAGCGGATTCTTCGCTTAGCTGATGAAGTGATTTTAGTGACAAATGGAACAATTAATGAAATTACCAGTAGAGAGAAAATTCTTAGTGGTATTGAGCTGACAGATGGGTGTTCATGTCGCAATAATTGTAGCAGGGAGGAACTATTGAATGTTGAATGCGATAGATAAAGAACTTCTAAAGCAAATAGCCAATTTACATGATATACCCCAAGGGGCTTATAACATTAGAAAAAACGGTCAAGGGCTTGTTCGTAATGTTACTGAAAATATAAATATAATAACTAAAGAGGACAAACCTGGCATAGATATTATCATTAAACCAGGCACCAAGGGGGAAAGTGTCCATATCCCTGTAATTCTCTCCTCGGAAGGCTTAGAAGATTTGGTTTATAATAGTTTTGATGTTGGTGAAAATTCCGATGTTCTTATTGTTGCTGGATGTGGTATTCATAACCCAGGTGAAAAAAAATCTCAACATGATGGAGTCCATGAGTTCATTGTACGTAAAGGTGCTCGGATGAAATATACTGAAAATCACTATGGTGAAGGGGAGGGGAGCGGTCAGCGTATATTTAACCCCAAAACCATTATTGAAGTAGAAGAAAATGGTGTAGTGGAATTAGAAATGGTACAGATTAAGGGTATTGATCAAACCAAAAGGGATACGGAAGTCCGGCTTCATAAAAATGCCCGTTTAATAGTTACCGAAAGACTCCTTACCGATGGGGAACAATGTGCCGAATCTAATATAACAGTAGAATTGGTAGGGGAAGATTCCACTGCTCAAATTATTTCCCGCTCCGTGGCTCAAGAAAGTTCCAAACAAATTTTCCATTTAAACCTCCGCGGACATGCTAAGTGTCGGGGACATATTCAATGTGACTCTATTATTATGGATAGGGCAGAGGTCATAGCCATTCCTGAAATTGCTGCCTTTCATTCTGATGCTCAGTTAATTCATGAAGCTGCTATAGGAAAAATTGCCTCAGAACAGTTGATTAAATTGATGTCCTTAGGCCTTACTGAAACAGAAGCCGAAGAAACCATTTTGAAAGGATTTCTAAAATAATAAATACAAGGAAGTGATTGTTTGGATGTCCTAAAGGAAAAATTTAGAGAAGTTTTCTTTTCTGTCCTTCCTGTAACATTAATTGTCTTG
>JAAZJU010000241.1 GCA_012800195.1 Clostridia bacterium | reverse complement strand
CTATAATACTTGCATATTTTTCACCTAAAACTCGATCTTCAAAAGTATCCCAATCATAGGTATGTTGGGCTGATAATTGTCCACCTTGCATTTCCAAACCAAAGAGAGAGATAGAATTTTTTGTTTTATCTTGATACTTATGCTCTTTAGCTCTCTTTTCTAGTTCTGCTGTTTCTAGGGCCATCCGTGAAATTGGATAACTTGGTTCAAATGCAGCAAACCCTGCGGAAATAGTTAGAGCATCACCGGTATATTTCTTAAAAGCCTGACGGATATCAATAGCTGCTGCCAACACTTCATCCCAAGCTCCCACTAAAAACATATCGTCTCCACCAGAATAAACAACGACAATATTTCGTTGACCAGTTTTGCCTGTTAGACTATGCTCACCATTTTTTAAGAGATGGTTCAGATAATATTTAAAAAATATTGACAAGCTTCGGGAAAGAGTAGCAGTCCTAGAGATAGTGACATAACGATATTTGTTTTCTGGAGAATCTTTACGTAAAAAGCCTTCCACAAAAGCTAGCCCTAGATTATCTACATCGGCCCTAAGCACTCCTATTCTTTTAACTCCAGTTGAATTTTGGGCTAAATCAGCAAAGGTCATTAAGGCGCCTTCTTCATTTTTACTAGCATAATCACTAATCCATAATTTGGTGGCTAAAGAGAATCCTGTCCTAAAAATATTTTTACTATAAATCCGAACTACTTTATCTTTTTTGTTTTGTAGTAGTTCTTTAGCTTTAGCAGTATCAAAAGCATAAAGAAATAAATCCTGACCCTGAGCCGAAAAGAGGGGCAATGAGGGTTCAGCTAACTCTTCCTTTAATACTACAAATACCCATTCAGGGCGAACTAGCAAGCCAGATATCTCTGCAAAGGCTCCGCATATTTTACAAACTATGTCCTCTCCATGCTTTTCTTTTACAAGGTTACTAGATACACCACAAATCTTGCATTCTCGTCCCGCTTTATCCGTTGTTGTTGAGTTTAAATAACGAATGTCTTGAGGAGAATAACGCCGCAGTTTTTTAGCTGAAATTTGAGATGCCACACCTCTAAAAATATTGGCATAACATTCTGGATCAGCACCTTTAGCCATCAAGTCGTTTGCTGAACATTCTTGAAGACCATAAGCTATAAATATTCTTGCTCCAAAGCATTCTAAAAGCTTTTTGTTGGTATTTGTTAAAGTGGCTTCAATTTTTTCTCTTGCCTCCTTAGTATTGGGCACCAAGATATAGGCATGTCCACCACCTGTATAAAGTAAGTTAGCTCGGGAAAGAGAACAAGTGGTCAAAAGTTCATCAACGAGATTTTCTAAAAGAATTTCTAGATAAAAAGACCGCGACCGTAAGCCTTTGAGAGCACCTTTAGAAGAAATAGTGTAAATAAATTGTTGAATCCCAGAAATATCAATAGATAAGAGGCTAAAAGCATCCTCCTGATAAAAATCATTTCTGTTTTGGAAGAGTTCTTTTTGATAATTTGTCCGACCCTTAGCTTCTAAATATAGAACTATACAAGAAGCTATAGCAGCGGTAGTTTTGGCATGGTCGAAAAGAGAAATATCAGCAACCTCTCCTAAATAGGTAGATGATGGTACATAGGATAAATATGCTTCGAAAAGTTCCAAAAGCGAATTTGCGTATTCCTCTGTAAAATCTATTCCCCTCATTCCCTCGGTCATACCAAAAATAATGTTATTATAAGCCGAGCCATAATCATGTTCTAGGGGATCCTCAGGATAATTTATACTATCTTTAATCTCAGCTACATTGTGAATATACTTATTATTCTTGCAATTCAAAAGATTATAGATAGACTCCAAGGAACGGTTTTTATTAAACCCTCTAACCTCTTCACCTTCAATTTCTCTCCTATCTACACCTGAAGAAATATTATCCGCTAGATAAACCACATAAGCTGGATTATCCTCTTTTAATTTTGCCTGAGCAATTTCTTGGTGATGGTGAAAGCGAATACAATCAAGGATTTGTTGATCCTGAGTATATTGTCGAACCCAATCAGTACCCGAGACACTATGTGAGCGACCGTCAATATCTCTTCCTCGATGTATCACCTTGCCTATATCATGTAGAAGAGCCCCGAAAGTTACTGTTTTCACTGAATCCCTCAAATTATCACCCCTCTATACTTTTAATAGTGACATATACTAATTACTATATAGTTATAATTAACCAATAGTTTTAAATACCCTGCAATTAGACAAGAAACGACATTTTAACCAAAATTTCAACATACAAACTCCTAAGATTTCTACATTTACCCTTGTAAAAAAATAAGTCCCCGGAATTCGATGACTTATTCATAAAATTTCACTTTAGCCCTATCTCGGTTTTATCCCACCTACATCACATTTATAACCCATATAGCCTCCACAAATATTATAAACATTTTCAAAGCCAAGGTTTTTAAGAATTTTATAACCTAAATAGGAACGATAGCCCACTCGGCAATATAGGGCAATATCATCTTCAGGGTCCAACTCATTGGCTCTCTCCCTTAATTCATCAATGGGGATATGGATAGCTCCAGGAATAGCACCCTTTTCTACTTCTCCCTTAGTTCTGACATCGATAATCTGTAACTTTTTATCCCTGGTAAGTAAATTAATGGCCTCGTTCACCTGCTGAGGAGTCTTAACCTTGGTTT
>JAAZJU010000240.1 GCA_012800195.1 Clostridia bacterium | reverse complement strand
ATAGCCAGGCGCCAAAGGGAGTGTCCCGTCTCTTGGGCATACCGCAAAGCACCGACACCGTCAATAAAAGGTGGCAATGCATTTGGATGACGTTGTACAACAAGATCCGCAGGTACATAACTGCAGAGCAAGCAGTCATCATCTGCTGAGAATAATTCAATGAGTTCCTGCTCCGGAGTCTCGGTAATCTCTATCTGCAAAACGCCGCCATCATCCGCGGGAAAATTTTGTTGGCGGATATTGGAGAAATGGGGCAAGACTTTGGACGGAAAACCTTGACCACGATACACAATTACCAAAGTGTTGACTTCACCGGTAATGTGTAACGGACGACCGTTCAACGAGACAATTTCGATCATACTACCACCTAAAGAGCGGGCAAGAATTGAGATCTCTTTCTTACGGCCTCGCAGATTTAATAGGGCAGCATTTGGATGAACATCTTCCAGATCTCCTACCACAAAATTATAACGCATACCTTTCTCATCAGCTACAGCCAGAGATTGAGCTAATTTCTCGTCGTCCGGCGTCATCCCCAAAAGACCACCAATAAAACCATAGTCGGAACCTTGTCCATGGTATGTGGCCGCAAAGGAGCCACGCTTGTCAAAAACAATTTCTGCTTCCAAGATCTCTTCGTCAAGCAGTGCCCGTGCCAGATTGCCGATGCGGCAGGGACCTGCCGTATGAGAACTGGACGGGCCCATCATAACAGGGCCGATTACATCATTCAATATACTACAAATCATTTTTATCCATTCCTTTAGATTTCATTATTTTTAGCTAACACAAAAAAATTATGATAATGAGAATACTAACATATTTACATATATGGTCAGCAACAATATGGGGCAGCAAAGAAAACCTTACCTTACAAAAGATTTAATCAACTCACACCCACATTCAGGCCAAATATATTTAAATTATATCACATATCGCCTGCTATCAGGCACTGTGTCTAATAATTAGTCTATAAAAAAAAGACGCATCTGCGTCTTTTTGTTTTGGTGGGCCCACCTGGGATCGAACCAGGGACCGTCCGGTTATGAGCCGGATGCTCTACCGCTGAGCTATAGGCCCAATAAATTTATTGAAGTTATCAGCAACAGTAACAATTATACGAAATATCCATTGCTAAGTCAATAGTAAGTTATCCCAATTTTTAAGGCTTAAAATAAAAAGTAACTAAACGACCCGCCATTAGAACTATTCTATAGTTTTTAGACGGGCCTTAGAAATATATTATAATATTTTTCTGTGGACTAATCAAGATAATCTTTAAGCTTCCGACTGCGACTGGGATGTCTTAGTTTTCTTAAAGCCTTAGCTTCAATTTGTCTTATTCTTTCTCTAGTAACACCAAATTCTTGGCCAACTTCCTCTAAAGTTCTGGAACGACCATCATCTAGACCAAAACGCAAGCGTAAGACCTTTTCTTCCCGTGGTGTTAAGGTTTCTAAAACCCCTTCTAACTGTTCTTTTAGCAAGATATAAGAGGCAGCTTCAGCTGGAGCTGGAGCATCTTCATCTTCGATAAAATCACCTAAGTGACTATCCTCTTCCTCCCCAATAGGTGTCTCTAAAGAAACAGGCTCTTGGGCAATCTTCATTATTTCCCTAACTCTTTCTACAGGCAGATCCATTTCTACAGCTATTTCTTCAGGAGAAGGCTCTCTACCTAATTCTTGTAATAGCTGACGGGAGACCCTAATCAACTTATTTATGGTTTCAACCATATGGACAGGGATTCTAATGGTTCTAGCCTGGTCAGCAATAGCTCTAGTAATGGCTTGCCTAATCCACCAAGTGGCATAGGTACTAAACTTAAAGCCCTTGCGGTAATCGAATTTCTCAACGGCTTTGATAAGACCAAGATTACCCTCTTGGATTAAGTCTAAAAAAAGCATTCCCCTGCCAACATAACGTTTAGCTATACTTACCACTAGACGAAGGTTAGATTCAACCAGTCGTCTTTTAGCTTCCTCTTCACCTTTTTCCATTCTCTTAGCTAAGTCTACTTCCTCTTCAGCGGTTAAAAGAGGTACTCTGCCAATTTCCTTAAGGTACATCCGGACAGGGTCATCGATCCCTACCCCCTCAGGTACCGAAAGGTCCACCTCTTCCTCTTCGCTTTCCGCTGACTGAGCATTATCCTCTTCTAGGTTTTTTTCAGGCACAATATCAGAAATTATTTCAATCCCCAAAGCACTAAATCTTTCATAAACTTCATCTATTTGTTCAGGAGTTAACTCGACTCCTTGTAACGCATCCATAATTTCTTGATAAGTTAAAGTTCCACTCTTTTTGCCTTTTTCAATAAGTTCTTTAACACCTTCTATTTGTAATTGTCCTTCATTCATGATGTTCCCCCTTTCCTTAGGGTGTCAATAGCTTTTTCTGCTGTAAGATATCATCCAACTGTAAAAGGAGTTCCACTTGTTTATTAACATCTTTTTTGTTTTCGGCTTCCTTTAGTTCTTGTTTCTTAGCAGCATACTCCCTATTTAACTTGTTTAATTTTAATATTTTTATATAATCAGCCACTGCCTTTTGATGTTCTATCACAGGAACCTCTTCAAGTAAGACAGCTGCTAGTATTTTACTATTATTCTCGTCTAAATCGGAAGATAATACCTGACCCTTAGTTTTGAAGGCAAGATACATCTGGTCATAAATATCTTTTACTGGTGGGTCAAACAACTCTCTTCCCCCAGCTTGCTCCACTTCCTCTAATAGGGAATTATCTTCAAATAGTATTTTTGCCAATTGAGCTTGGGTTTTATTAATTTCTGGTTTTTTTTCTAAATTTTTAACATTTTTAACATCTAAACTCTGATATCTTTTGATATTTCTATTAAACTTCTTGAGTTCTGTCAAAATATTGGCCTCAGTAAAGCCAGTCTTGTCACTTACTATTTTAATAGCTTCTGACCTCGCTAGAGGGCTTTTTATCGCCAAGAGATCAGCTGCCATTTCTTCCACTACCTTAGTTTTACCAATAATGGTAGAGACATTAACATTTTCCATTGTTTTTGTTAATTTATATTCAATAAGTCCTTGGCTTTGAACAATTAGTTCCCTTAGTTTTTGGGGCCCCTTAGTCCGCAGATAATCATCGGGATCCTGGCCTTGGGGCAAACTAACTACCCTAACATCACAACCCAATTGACTTAAGATATCCAATCCCCTGAGAGTAGCTTTTGACCCTGCTGTATCACCATCATAGATAATAACAATCTGATAAGTATGCCGCATCAAAAGCTTAGCCTGTTCTCTAGTAAAGGCCGTACCTAAGGAAGCCACTACATTATTAATCCCATGCAGGTGACAGGCAATTACATCTAGATACCCCTCAACAATTAGGGCTAAATCTTCATTACGAATATTATTTTTAGCTAAGTGAATCCCATAGAGGTTCTGACTTTTATTAAATAAAGGAGTATCTGGTGAGTTTAAGTATTTGGGGAGACTATCATCCATTACTCTACCGCCAAAAGCAATTACCCTACCTACATTATCCCAAATGGGAAACATAATCCTATTACGAAAACGATCATAATAACCAGTACCCTGTTTGTTAGGCAAGGCTAAACCCAATTCAACTAACTCTTGAACCTTAACTCCCCTTTTTT
>JAAZJU010000239.1 GCA_012800195.1 Clostridia bacterium | reverse complement strand
TCCGATAAATTCTTTATCTTAAGCTTGATTAGCTCATTCACTTTTTTATATAACTCGAAAAATTAACTTTTTCGGGCCAAACGCATGTTTTTCAACAACTGTTCAATTTTCAAAGAGCTGTCTCTGCCCTCGGCAGCGACAAAAATAATTCTACCATGCAATTTTTGTTTTGTCAACAACTTTTTTTGTTATTTCTTTGTTTAATTTGTCGCTTCAATCGGCGACATTTAATATAATAGCATGGTTAATCTTAAGTGTCAATATAGTTTTGAGCAAAAAACCACCTCAATTTTGAGATGGTTTTTTAAGGGGGGAAAACTCTTGTTTATCTTATATCTTTAATTATTTGAATACTTCTTTTCCTTTAACATCTCTTCTACAAAAGCTGGCACTTTACCATTATTGTCTTGGTTTTTGCTTAATCTTTCTTTTGCCTTCTCAAGTTCTTTCCGAATTTTTTTTAGGTCCTTATCCTTACTATCTTGAATTTTCTTCACCAACTGAGTTATATATTCTTCTATATTCTCTTTAGTTGCCTCTGAGGTTTCCTCTATATCTTCTTCGGTTTCTTTAACCTCTTCATCTAATACTATTAAGTATTTATTAAGCTCTCTGGCAACACTCCCTAAAGAAATGCCTAGTTCCTTAGCTACATTGCCCCAGCCTAAACCAGATTCCCTTAATTTCATTACATCTTCTACAGTTATATTAGCTTTTTCTGCTAAAATTTGAACAAAACGAAGTTCGCCATTACCATAGTTGTTTACCTTTTCTTCTTCTTGTTCAGTTTCTTTTTCTTCTTGAGCCTTATCTTCGGCTAGAATTTCATCTTCTAATTTATCGATAAAGATAATTGTACCTTTAATTACTTTTAAGTTATCTTTAATAATATTTATATTTTCTTCTACCTCTGGTAGCTTATCTTTAATATTCTCTAAAAGGTCCAAGTTAATACTAAGAAGCATCTCAATTTTTGTTAATATTTCACTAATAGCTTCAAAATCAAGCTCAGTATCCTCTAAGTTTTCTTGAGCTGCAGCTAAGTTTTCTATGTACTCTTTTATCATTAATTCTGCCAGTTCATCCTCGCCCAGCTCATTCATAGCCTGAGCTTCAACCAATCTTTTTTGCGCTAATTCAATTAGAAGCTCGGCTCTAGTTTCTGGAGAAAAGGCTAAATATAATTGAACTTTTTCCAAAAGCCTTTTGACTCCATATAAATTTTTATCTGGGGTAAGGCCCACTTCCTGATCCCCAAGAGATACTTCAACTGGATTTTGTTCATGACCAATTACTATTTCTACAGCTGGTTTATCTTCTTGAATATCACTAGCAGCTAATCCACCTAAACCAACATTAAAGAAAAACACAGATAGAGCAACTATTGCTACACCTTTTTTCCCCTTCATTAATTTTCCTCCCGAGCCAATATTATCTGATATTCCTTATTATCTATTTCGATTAAAATCCCTTTTTTCTGGGGGCATTACTCACTGTGAAGTAAATCTGACTGTTAGACATATCTGACAGGCAATCTTGCTTGTTAGATTTTTCTATTTCACAGCGGCACATCCGGGAATATTCACTTGCATCGTGGCACTATGACACATCCCAGCATATTCACTTTCATCGTCACACATCAATAGAATATTCCCTATCATCGTGGCACCGACCAACTAGCTAGATCTTAATACTCACACATTCCCACTTACCCACTTATCTTCACAAGCTATAAAGCAAACGAGCTAGCACCAGATCGGCACTAGCTGTTAGTTTTCAACTATATATCTTGTCTGGGTCTTAAGGTGGGGAAAAGAATTACATCCCTAATGGATTGAGAATTGGTTAAAAGCATTACTAGCCTGTCCACCCCAATACCCAAACCACCTGTAGGAGGCATACCATATTCTAAAGCCCGGACAAAATCCTCGTCCATCATATGGGCCTCTTCATCGCCCTTTTCCCGCTGTTCAACTTGCTTTGTAAATCTTTCTTTTTGGTCCATAGGATCATTAAGCTCTGAAAAAGCATTGGCCAATTCCCGGGCCACAATAAAGGCTTCGAATCTATAGGTAAAGTTAGGATCATCATCTTTTTTCTTAGCAAGAGGTGAGACCTCAATAGGATAATCCATTATAAAGGTAGGTTGAATTAAATGAGGCTCAACATACTCTTCGAAAATTTCATTTAATACACTACCTTTAGTAGCATCTTTGGGTACCGCAACCTTTAGCTTAGCCGCTACCTCTCTAGCCGCGTCATCAGTAGCTATTTCCTTAAAATCGACTCCAGCATACTTCTTAACCGCATCTATCATGGTCATTCTATTCCAAGGAGGGGTTAAATCAATTTCCTGGTCACCATAAACTATCTTAGTTGTGCCTAAACATTTTTCGGCTATGTAAGCTACCATTTCTTCTGTAAGCACCATCATATCTTCATAATCTGCATAAGCTTGATATAATTCTATCATGGTAAACTCGGGATTATGTCTAGTGGAAATCCCTTCATTTCGGAAAACTCGTCCTATTTCATAAACTTTTTCAAGTCCACCTATAATTAATCTCTTTAAATGAAGCTCTAAAGCAATCCGCATATATAATTGAATATCTAAAGCATTATGATGGGTAATAAAGGGACGAGCTGATGCTCCCCCAGCAATATTATGTAGGGTTGGAGTCTCGACCTCTAAGAAGCCTTTGTTATCTAAATACTCCCGCATAGCTTTAATAATTTTACTCCTTAAAACAAAGGTCTCCTTAACCTCAGGATTCATTATCAAATCAACATAACGCTGACGATACCGTAGTTCTACATCCTTTAAACCATGGAACTTCTCTGGTAATGGACGCAAGGATTTAGTTAAGAGGATAAATTCCCGAGCATGAACAGAAATTTCCCCCCGCTTGGTGATGAAGACAAAACCCTTCACCCCGTAGATATCACCTAAGTCTGCTTTAAGAAACAGATCATGAGCTTCTGGGCCTACATCATCTAAGCGAACATAGATTTGAATTTGTCCATCTAAATCCTGCAGGTTAGCAAAACCTGCTTTACCGTGGCCCCTTTTAGCCATCATTCTTCCGGCAATAATAACCTCTTGACCACTAGCGATTAACTCTTCAGACTGGTCTAGAATTTCTTTTGTACTATAGGTGGGGTTAAATTTTTGTCCAAAGGGATTAATGCCTTTTTCCTTCAGTTCTTTTAACTTGTCCATCCTAACCTGCATTAATTCATTTAAGTCTAAATTTTGTTCTATAGACACATGAAATCCTCCTAAACACTACTTGTTTATAATATCTAGCACCTGGAATTTAAGTTTGCCATCAGGAACATCTACCTCTACAATAGCTCCAACTTTCTCACCTAGAATAGCTCTACCAACTGGCGATTCATTGGATATTAAATTACTTAATGGATCGGCTTCTGCAGAACCGACAATAGTATATTCTACTTCTTCATCAAACTCAAGGTCCTTTAGTTTTACAGTGGAACCAACAGAAACAATTCCCGCTACCCGATCGTTTTCATCGATAACTGTTACATTTCTCAGCATTTTTTCTAAGGTAATTATTCTGCCTTCGATAAAGGCCTGTTCATTTTTAGCATCTTCATACTCAGAATTTTCACTTATATCTCCAAAGCCAATGGCTTGTTTTATCCTTTCAGCAACTTCTTTTCTTCTAACCGTTCTTAGAAGATCCAACTCTTTCTCAAGTTTTTCAAGACCCGCCCTCGTTAAAATAACCTGTTTCTCTGTCATTTTGAACTCTCCCTTTTACCATACTATTTGTTATTTGTTATGCATTGTTTTTATTTTTATACCAAAATAATTTGTCTCCTGAATATAGTAGAATAAGCACTGGGCCTCCAAATTGGGGCTCAGTGCTCAATAACTCTAACGGTATTATAAAGACCATTGATTTATTTGTCAAGGGTTTACAGTTTAACCAATTCTATACTACCTGCAGTTTTTTGCTCCTGGCTCTCTTTACTTCCCTAATAATTTCGGGGGTTATAGCACGCTCAAAGCTTCTTAAACCACTTAATTTAAACCCATGTTTTTTTGCCAGAGCCGTAATTTCCTCCACCTTTTCCATACTTAAGTCCCGTCCCAAGGAAAAGCTTTCAAATCTTCCTTCCAAAGCCAAAATCATTGTTTCCGCCATACAGGCATAAGCCAAGCCCGGAGGAAAACCAAAATTAAAATTAAAATTAACTGGCCCTGGAACTTTAATTACTCCTCCCTCCACTACCAAGACATCCTGGCGAGCTTCTTGAACCTGAAAAGAAACATCCCGGGGTCGAGCTACATCACAGACCACAGCCCCTGGTTTTAAATCTTCTGGCTGAATAACCGCATCGGAAGCCGAAGTAACGGAAATAATAATATCAGCTTTTCTTAAAACATTTCTACTATCATCGCTAACTTGAACCGCTATGCCACTTTCATATAAAATTCTCCTAGCTAATTGAGTTAACTTATCCTTACTTCTCGCCAATAAGGTTAAGTACTTACATCTTTTGGCTAACATCCGGGCCGCCACGCTACCGATTGAACCAGTGGCCCCAAGGATAACAACATTGGCAGAAGTAATATCAATGTCCATTAAAGCCGCTGCCTCTAAAGTCCCTTCAATGGCACTGGCCACCGTATATGTATTACCCGTAGTAACAGGAATGTTACTATTCTTGGCAACGGTTACTCCTGCATCTCCCACTACCGAAGTCATCGCTCCCAAACCCACTATTTGGGCTCCTAGTTGTTCAGCAGTCTTAACAGAAGCAATTATTTTTTTCAGGGATACCTCCTCTGGTAAAGTTAACAACTGGTTAGTAGTTAAAGGACAAGCAATAAAGTAGCCCTCTACTTCAGGTCCTTCTATGGATCGCACCCCTTCAATTTTAGAAATTTTTACTGGAGGTACAAATTTAAAAACCCTTTCCACAAAATTATCTGGTAGCTTACTCATTAAAGGAAATTTACGATAAATATCGGCAAGTTCAATAGGATGAATTATAAAGGCAAATTTGTTCATACATACCTCCTAGGCAAGGTTGGCCTCTGTTAAATCCAAAATTCGCGGGGCAAAGTTTAATTTATCAAGAAGCCTATTATAATCCTCCGCTGTCAGTTCCTGATTGTTTCCTGCTAAGGCTACTAAACAGGCTTCCATGACATTGGTACCAAAGGATCTGCCATTGAATTCTGGGGTAGTGGTGATTAATCTAGCCACTCCTCTGGCTCTTAATAGCTCAATATCCTCTCGGGTAACAGTGTTGGTGATTATTGTTTTACCAACCAAATGTGCAGGTAAATACCGCTTGATAAATAAGAAATCTCCCGCAATTATATCGGCTTCTTGATAGTATTGACCAAATTTATCTATACTAACTTCCTGTTTTTTTCCTATAGGATAAATCATTTCAAAAGGCAATTGACTTGCTATGGGAGCCAATACTCTAGCAGCCATTTCTAGAGTCTTTAAAGACCCAAGAGGTATAGAAATTCCCAGCCCAAAGATTAAATCTCCATAGGTAACTGTGGCTCCTGCTTCTTCTAGGGACTCAGCCATACCAAAACGATCCACCCCACAGACCAATAAAACTTTTTTTTCTTTAAAATTTATGATCTGGTTATCAGCTAAATACTTAATAATTTTCCGTTCCAGGGTGTTTTTTAAGCCACTGCCATCAACCATAGGAGTCTTAACACTGGCCTTTCTTAAAACCTTAGCATCTCTTAAAGTATAGCGATGCTTACCAGCCACTATGTATAAATCAATCCCACCCATACCAAAGGCATCTATTTCCCCATCTAGACTTTTAATAAGCTCCACAGCCTTATCTATATCACCATTGGTACCTATCCTTTTAATGGAGAACTCCTGCCCCAAAAAGGATGTTAAAACCTCGTGATCCCGTTTACTAGATCCCAAACTTACGCTAACAACTTTTTTCATATTGACCTCCCTTGGCTGTTAAGATTAATTCTCGTAATTCCTCCGGTGCAACATATCTATCTTCAGCTAAAGGGGATTGCCCTAAGTTTATTTGCAAAACTTCTCCCTGCAAAAGCTCCCCTACTAGTTTGGCTCTTTTATCCGAAGTGAGTAAAATAACTGTATCATGATTTCTAACCTGACCAATTAACTCCATTAATTCATTGAATAATTCTAGTCCCGACTTTTTCTGGAGAAAATCCCAGCGTTCCTCTTCGGACATAATTAAAGCAAAGTCTATACTTTCTTCCCTACAAACCGCGAGAATTTCCTCTTTATTTAAGACAGGAAAACCGATGACAGCTATTTTCTTACCCTTTCGTACCTCCCCAATCCTTTCTAAGCGCGAAACAAAGGTTCTATCTAACTTTAATTTCTGGGCCACCTCCTCTTGAGTGTAGCCCATTACCCTATACTCTAAAATTTCATCGATGGTTCTTTCAATCTTAGACTTACTAATTAACTTTTCCCCAATTCGAATGAAATTCATGATTTTTCTCCTTACTGGTTATTTTGGAGGTCAGTGTGTCGTCTAATAAGTAAATCTGCATGACAGCATTACGGCTCAAGGGATACTCTGCACGTCAGCATGACGGCTAATAAGCTAATCTGATTGACGGCATTACAGCTTTCTGGTTATTCTGAATGTCAGCATTATGACTCAAGGGATACTCTACACGTCAGTGTGTAAAAAAACCGCAGTGTCATCGTGACATCGTGCCACTGTGCCACCGAAAACCGAGACATGTCTGACAAGGAATCTTGCTTGTTAGAAGCATCTGACAGGTAATCTCTCTGGTTAGAAATATCTGACCAGGTAAATTTACTTGTTAGATTTTTCTATGTCACAGCGGCAC
>JAAZJU010000238.1 GCA_012800195.1 Clostridia bacterium | reverse complement strand
TTTATAAAAGCGATAGCTTCAGCAAATATTTGCTTAGCTATCGCTTCTTGTTTTATTCTCAGGGACTTTAATTTAATAATATTTTTTCCTATCCAAATGCTCCTGCACATCCATCAAAGCTTCACCAAACCGTTGGAAATGGACTATTTCTCTCTCTCTTAAAAAACGAAGGGGTTCCTTGATACTTTGGTCATCAGCTAAATTAATTAACCAGTCATATGTTGCGCGGGCTTTTTGTTCTGCTGCCATGTCTTCATATAAGTCTGCAATTGGGTCCCCTTTAGCTTGAATATAGGTGGCTGTCCAGGGGTTCCCATTGGCATCAACATAGAATAAAGCTCTATCATGATCGGCGTAATGTCCACCGAGGCCTGCAGCTTCTAATTCCTTTATGGAAGCATCTTTAACTAATTGATACACCATGGTAGCAATTATTTCTAGATGAGCCATTTCTTCAGTGCCAATATCAGTTAACAAGCCTTTTGCCTTTCCAGTAGGCATGGTATAGCGTTGGTTAAGATACCTTAGAGCTGCTGACAGTTCACCGTCAGGTCCACCGTACTGGGCAATTAGATATTTAGCCATTCTAACATCTTTACACTTAATATTTACAGGAATTTGTAGTTTCTTTTCATATATCCACATAATTCAGACCTCCCTACATTTCCCAAGGCCAGGGTTCATCGACCCATTGCCAATAGGTTGTACTTTGATTTTCTCCGTATCCAAAGTTTAGTAGTGGACCATATTGACTTTCATATTTTTCTTTTGCATTTTTAAGCTCTCTACTCAATCTTCTAAAATCGGCTAGAGCCCTAGTATCTGTGGGATGATTGTCTAAGAACAAATTTAACTCAACTAAAGCAAAGGAAATTTCTTGGATTTCCTTTATTAAGCCTTTTCTTTCACGCATAGTTCTCCAAACCTCCTAAATAGATTAGTTAACCAGGGAAATCTGGTTATTGTCAAAGCATCTTCTACCTTGCAGGAAGATGGGGGTTAACCTGTCGACCAGGGCAGAAAGGATTAGTGTAACTGTATCTTTTTTTATATGGTTTATAGGGGCGATAAAGACATTTAAATAAAGTGCCCTTATCTATTGCCTCCTCTATAGAAAAAAGGTTGTCATAAGATTGAAAGGGTATATATGCTTTTCCTAAGTTTTCGCAGTTTTGACCAAAGTTGGCTAAGTTTTGATCTAAGTTTGGCCTTGAGTATTGCATAAAAAGATCACTCCTTTTATCTAAGATAATATAGTCTATTCAAGGTCTACCTTGGAAAGTGTCGATGCCTGTCCAGAAAATAAAAAATATGTTGGGAGTAATCCAAGAAAACTTGTTGATTATCGAAAAAAGTGGGTAATATGTTGAGAGGAAAACAATTTAAAGGAACATTTTTGTGAACATATGCATAGGGTAATAAATGGCCCTTTAAACTTTCCTAAGTGTAAAGGGCCTTTAATTTATAGGTATTTATGATAATATAAAAGGGATGTAAAAATAGGAGGGATTATTATTTTTAACTTCAAAAAAATAACTTTGGAGGATAAAAGTTTTTTCGATAACTTTTTTCAGCAGAAGAGGTTCGAAACATCCGAAGCTACTTTTGCCAATTTGTATATGTGGCGCAATTGCTTTATGATTGAATGGGATTTTTTTCAAGGCATTGTCGCCTTAAAACCAGAGATAAATGGTCAGGCTTCCATTGTACCTTTAGTGGGTAAGGATTTTAACAACTTAGAAATGTTTTTAGATCAATGTATAAAGTATTTTAAGGACCGAGATTTACCCTTTCTTTTAAGAGGCGTAACAAAGGATGTAATAGAACAAATTGAAGAGACTAAACCCAATACTTTTGATTTTCAATTAAATAGAGAGGTTTCCGACTATCTTTATAGTGCTGAAACCTTAATAACTTTACGGGGAAGAAAATTAAGTAGAAAAAGAAATCATATCAAGAATTTCAAAAAGAATAATCCGGATTATAAATATACTGACCTGACAGAAGACTTAATTCCAGAGGCAATTGAGTTTATTAAGGAATGGTGTAGAAAAAAAGGTTGTAAAGATGACGAAGACCTGCGTTGTGAACGGGATGCAGCTATAGAAGCATTAAAAAACTTTAAGATCCTGGGTTTAACTGGTGGAGTGATTCTTATTGATGGTAAAATCGAAGGATTAACCTTTGGGGAAGCTCTTAATAGTGATACAGTTATTATTCATGTAGAAAAGGGTAATGCAGATATCAATGGGATTTATCCTGTAATTAATCAAGATTATTTACTTCATAACTGGCAAGAGATGAAATTTGTTAATAGAGAAGAGGATATGGGTATACCGGAATTAAGAAAGGCCAAGGAATCCTATTATCCCCTAGGTTTAGTGGAAAAATATACAGTAACTTTAAAATAAAATAGACTTTAAGCTTGAGGTGGGTTATGGAATATAAGCTTGTCCAAGAACAGGATTTAGAAAAAATAAAATATTTATGGGCCTACTGTTTCGAAAGTCATCAGCCTTTTTTTGATTGGTATTTTAGAGAATATTATCAACAGGAAAATACTCTAGGAGCCTATCAAGATGGAAATTTACTAGCCAATCTACAATTAATTCCTTATGAAATTTTCCTGAGGGGTCAATGCTTACAAACATCCTATATTGTGGGCATTGCTACCTACCCTGAGGGTAGGCGAGGGGGCATAGTAAGAGGACTTTTAGCGGAAGCTTTAAGAGAAATGAAACATAGGGATCAATATATTTCTTTATTGATGCCCTTTAAGGCTGAATTTTATCATTCTTATGATTGGCAATTTTGTTACCATCACCTTAAATACGCTCTTCCTTTGGAAGATTTAAAAAAATTATCTCAAAGCTGGGGGGAGCTAAGGCAGGTTAAAGATATAGGTGCCAATGACCAACTACAAAGGGTTTATGAGAGATTTGTTCTAGATAAGCACGGTTTCGTAATCAGGAAATCCCGCAATTGGCGACTTTTATTAGAAGAACATTTCGGAGAAAAGGGTTATCTATATCTCTTAGAAAAGGACGGGCAACCAGAAGGTTATCTTATGTATTATATGCAGGAAAATAAGATACTTGTCCGGGAGATGGCCTATACTAATGTACTAGCCTATAAGGCGCTGTTACAATTTTTATATAATCATCGTTCCCAAGTAGAAAGAGTAGAATGGAATAGCCCCTTTGATGATAATATTCATTTTCTTTTGCCCGAGCATAAAAAGGGTGTGGAGATTTATCCCTTTTTAATGGCTAGGATAGTAGATGTTAAAAAATGTTTGGAAGTTATAAATTATCCCAGGAAAATTTCTGGAGAGATTAAAATAGGGGTAGAGGATAATTTAGCCCAGTGGAATAATCAATACTTTTTATTAAGGGTTGCCAATGGTCAAGGTACAGTGGAAGTATTGGAAAAGGATACATGGGAGGTAAAACTCACCATTGGTTCTCTAACCCAGTTAGTTTTTGGTAGATTAGGAGCCAAAGAGTTATTTAAGATGGGCCTTTTAACGGATATTTCTCAAGGAAAACTAAAATTTTTAGAGGGTCTTTTCCCTAAATGTGATAATTATATTAATGAATATTTCTAAAATGCTATAGTTAAAGTTAATCCATATTTCCCCAGTTAAAAAAAGGAATGTATTGAAAAAGCTAAAATTAAAGTAATTTCAACTGGGGATGATGGAAATCAAAAGGCATATAATTATAGACCTTTTTGCTTGTATGTTGGGTAGAAGGTTAAATGTTAAGATTAAGGATAGAATTACCTTAGGGATAATTTCTGGAATTATCGGTAATATAGCTAAGAATCTTGCTTCTATGGGATTATCAAAAGTAGTCTTAGAGATGATAATATTCATACTAAGGCTGCAGGTATCTTTATGAGTAGAAGGGAGGCCAAAACAAAGGCTGGTAAGGGTTTAGGTATATTAACAGATTTTTGTATTGCTTGTAAGTTAGGAATAATATTGGTGTATTTGCTATCTGCAACTGGTAAAGACCATCCCTACCTTAAGGGAGCCAGTTTGGGGCAATCAGCTTGGGTTATAATGTACGGTGTATTATCATCATTAGGAGGATCCAAGAGCCACCCCGTTTCTCCTAGAACAAGTTTTTCTAACTATTTAGCCCATACAGTGTATGGAGTGGCAACGGCTAGCGCTATTATGGCTTTAGGAGATTCTAATCTCTTTAAACCCAGATATATAAATTTAAGCAATCCAACTGAAGATTAATGTTAGAAGAAAAATGTGAGCCAATGGCTCACATTTTTTGGGGTTCGGGGAATTCAACACCGAAAGTTTCTACGGTAATATTCTTTATTTTTTGTTCTTCTAGGGGCTTATCCCGAAAATCTGTAGGGGTATTAGCAATCTTATAAACATTATCCATGCCTTCGGTAACTTTACCAAAGGCTGCATACTGTCCATCTAAATGAGGAGAGTTTTCCACCATAATGAAAAATTGGGAACCAGCGGAATCAGGATGCATAGCTCTAGCCATAGATAAAACTCCAGGGGTGTGTTTTAAATCATTGAGGTGGCCATTTTTAGCAAATTCTCCTTTAATGGTGTACCCAGGACCTCCAGTACCAAGACCCTTGGGACAACCTCCCTGAATCATAAAGCCTGGGATAACTCGATGAAAGATTAGTCCATCATAATAGCCTTTTTTGATTAAAGATATAAAGTTATTGACAGTGTTAGGGGCAATTTCAGGATAGAGTTCAGCTTTGATAATGTCCCCATTTTCCATTTCCATAGTAACTATTGGATTACTCATTCTTTTCAGTCCTTTCTTTGCAAACTCAGTATAGGTGTAGTATACCAGAATTTTTAAAGAAGTAAAAAGCAAGAGGATCTAGCACCCTAAGAGAAAAGGATTTTTATTTCGTAGGAAATTGTATTTCACATTAGCTTATTAATTTCCGTAAGGAATAACAAAAAATCTACATTTAAGTACTTAAGTATTGTTAAAGGATTTTTTCTTTTTTAGTAGAAAATTAATCATATATCAACTATATATTGAAGAAGAAAACTTTTATATATTGAAGAAAACTTTAGACAATGTTTTTAATTGTAATTTTTGGCACATAATATAGAAGTCTAATTATATAAAAAAAAATTCCATTTGCCAAGAAAAAAAATCTAATTTTTGCAGGAAATTTTATAAATTTAGCGAATAATAGTTATCCATTGTGGCTTTTAAAAAATATTATTTTAGAGTGAAATAATGAGAATTTATGTTGATGCTGATGCTTGTCCAGTAAAAAAGATAATTATAGAAATAGGTGAAAAGTATTCTATTCCTGTTTACCTAGTATTAAGCCTGTCCCATTATAGTCCTCAGGATAAAAAAGTTGAAACAATCCTGGTAGATAACACCCCTGAAGCTGTGGATATAGCTATCAGCAATAGAGTGGTCAGGGGAGATATTGTTATTACCCAGGACTATGGCTTAGCCTCAATGCTTATTAGTAAAGGGTGTATAGTTCTTCATCACACTGGTAAAAGATTTACTAAGGATAATATTGATGAACTTATATTTAAAAGACATTTAGCTAGTAAAGTGAGAAGGAGTGGAGGAAAAATCAAAGGACCCAAGGCTTTTACCGAAAAAGATAAAAACCGTTTTAAAATATCTTTAGAAAAGGTAATAGAAGGGTATAAGCAGGAGTAAAGACAATGAATAGCGAAAAGTAACAGTATGGAATAATCTGAGGGGGTGAGTTCATGGTAAGTGGCCTTATTTCTCAGGAAACGATTAATGAGGTAGCAACCCGCTTGGATATCGTTGAGATAATAAATGATTATGTTCCTCTTAAAAGACAGGGGAGAAACTTACAAGGGCTTTGTCCTTTTCATCAGGAAAAAACACCATCTTTTACAGTTTCTCCTGAAAAACAAGTGTTCTATTGCTTTGGTTGTGGAGCAGGAGGAAATATTTTTACATTTATTATGCAAAAAGAAGGTCTAACTTTTCCAGAAGCTGTAGAAAAACTAGCCGCAAGGGCTGGGGTAACTGTAAATAGAAATGAAATTAGTCCTTTACAACAAAAAAAATTGGAGAAAAGAGATAGATTATATAGGATAAATGAAGAGGCAGCTCGCTTTTTTCAGAAGAATTTATTTTCTCCAGGACCACAGGGAAAGCAAGCCTTAGAGTATCTCCAAAAAAGAGCTTTTGACCTAGAAACAATAGAAAAATTTCAATTGGGCTTAGCCCCATCCCAATGGGATGGTTTAATAAAGTTTTTTGAAAAAAGGGGAGTTAAGGTTCAAGAGTTAGTTGAATTGGGTTTAGCCTTGCCTAACAAACAGGGTACTGGTTATTATGATCGTTTTCGTAATAGGATTATGTTTCCCATTTGGGATAATGTAGGTAG
>JAAZJU010000038.1 GCA_012800195.1 Clostridia bacterium | reverse complement strand
GAGTGGTTAGTTAGAGAGTTTAAACTGACAACATTAATGGTAACTCATAATCTTGAGCAGGCCTTAAACTATGGTAATAGAATAATCATGATGGATTCTGGTAATATTATTTTAGACTTAAAGGATGAGACGAAAGAAGACTTAACCATTGGTAAGTTAATGGAACACTTTGCAAACACTGGTACAGCTGCTTTAAATGATGATAAAATGTTACTTAGTAAATGGTCTAATGCTTCCTAAGAAGCTAAAGGCGTAATGAAGTAAACCTTCATTACGCTTTTTTTGTGCATTGCAGAAAGCATTAGGGAGTTAAAATTCAAAGGATAATGAAAATTCTAATTGTTTAAAAAATTATTTAAGGTATAATTTAATTAGAAAATATTACCTAACAAGGGGGAGTAAATGTGTTTAAAAAACGAATTGCTTTATTTTTAGTTCTTTTCTTTGTTCTTGGGACTTTGGCCGGATGTGGTGGAGACAAGGCTCCCAGTGAGCAAAAAAATGATTTAAAGGTTGGGATGGTTACTGATGCCGGTACAATTGATGATAAGTCCTTTAACCAAGGAACTTGGGAAGGCGTTGTAAAGGCAGCTGAAGACTTTAATTTAGATACCAGATATTTAAAACCCAGTGGTACAACAGAAGCTGACTATTTAAGAGAAATTGGCAATCTATATGATGCAGGTTATAAATTTGTAGTTTGCCCAGGCTTTAAATTTGAAACAGCGATTTATGAAGCTCAAAATCGTTATGAAGACGGCAAATATGTAATCATCGATGGTAGTCCTGTAGATCCAGATGGCAATGCTGTTGTAAAAGAAAATACTGTAGCTGTATATTTTGCTGAGGAACAATCAGGTTTCTTAGCTGGTTTGGCAACAGCTCTTCAACTAAAGGAAGGGGAATTGGGGTATATCGGTGGAATGGAAATTCCTCCTGTACAAAAATATAACTGGGGCTTCCAACAGGGTGTTCAATATGCAAATGAAAACTATGGAACCAATTTAACTATGAAGGCAGAAAATGTAATTTATCAAGGTTCTTTTGATAATGTGGCTGCAGGGCAACAATTAGCTGCTCAAATGTTTGATAAAGATGTTAGAGCTATCTTTGTTGCAGCTGGCTCCGTAGGAATAGGTTCTATTAATGAAGCTAAAGCTCGGATGGGAAATGGTGAAGAGGCTTGGATTATTGGTGTTGACGTTGACCAATATGCTGAAGGAATTTATGAAGGGGATAAGTCAGCGGTATTAACTTCTGCTATGAAATATATAGATACTGCTACCTATGATCTTATTAAGGCAGAGCTAGAAGGTAATTTCCCCGGTGGAGAGACTCTAGTTTTTGATGCTGCAAATAACGGCGTAGGTATTCCTAGGGAAAACCCAAATCTTGATGATGAAGTGGAAGCTATTGTAGCCGATGTTTACACTAAGCTTCAATCTGGAGAGTTAGTTGTTTCCAATGAAAGAGGAGACTTACTTAGATAACTAGCCTGAAAGTTAGTTATTAAGAAAACAAGGGCGATTTATCGCCCTTATTTTTTACTTCTAGTGGAGGGTCATTATGGAATACATTGTAGAAATGCTGAATATTCGCAAAGAATTTCCTGGTGTGGTGGCCTGCGATGATATTACATTACAGCTAAAAAAGGGAGAAATTCATGCTCTATTAGGGGAAAATGGAGCAGGTAAATCTACTCTTATGAATATCCTTTTTGGCTTATATCAACCTGATAGGGGTAAAATCCTGGTGCGGGGTCAAGAAATTAATATCTCTAACCCCAATATCGCTAATGATCTGGGAATAGGCATGGTTCATCAGCATTTTAAACTGGTACATAATTTTACAGTAACGGAAAATATAATTTTGGGGTATGAAACAACTAAGGGCTTAGTGGTAGATATTAAAACTGCCAGTGAAAAAATCCGTTTATTATCGGAACAATATGGTTTAAATGTAGATCCTGAGGCAATAATCAGCAATGTTTCTGTAGGGATGCAACAGCGGGTAGAAATCTTAAAAATGCTTTATCGGGATGCAGAGGTTCTTATTTTTGATGAACCTACGGCAGTATTGACCCCCCAGGAAATAGAAGAATTAATGAAGATAATGAAGAATCTAATACAAGAAGGGAAGTCAATTATTTTAATTACCCATAAGCTCAAGGAGATTAAAGCCATAGCTGATAGATGTACGGTAATTCGCCGGGGACAACTTATTGGTACTGTTAATGTTAAAGATACTTCTCAGGAAAAAATGGCGGAAATGATGGTGGGAAGAAAGGTTTCCTTTCGGGTTGCTAAGGAAAGAAAAGAACCTGGTAGCCTAGTTTTAAACATTAAGAATATTTCAGTGAAAAATCCAATTGGAGTATTAGCCTTGAAAAATTTCTCCTTGGAAGTTCGTTGCGGGGAAATTGTCGGAGTAGCTGGTGTAGATGGAAATGGACAAGCTGAGCTAGTTAAAGCCTTGATCGGTTTAGTTAAAGTGGAGACAGGGGATATAGAGTTAAAAGGAAAATCCCTTTTAAATGACTCCATTCGGAATAGAATTGACCAAGGTGTAGCTTATATACCTGAAGATCGTCATGCTTATGGTTTAATTCTCGATTATAATTTAGAAGAAAACCTAGTTTTAAAATTATATTATCAAGAGCCTTACTCTAAAAAAGGAATTTTGCAGAAGGATATTATAAGTGAACATGGACAAAGAGTAATTGAGCATTTTGATATTAGAGCTGGGGAAGGTAGTACTACTATAGCCCGGGCACTGTCAGGAGGTAACCAGCAAAAGGTTATTTTGGGCAGGGAAATTGATAGAAACCCCGATCTCTTGATAGCTGTTCAACCTACTAGGGGTCTTGATGTGGGAGCTATTGAATATATTCATAAACGCCTAATTGAACAAAGAGATAAAGGTAAGGCTGTTCTTTTAATTTCTCTGGAGTTGGATGAAATTCTTAATCTCAGTGACAGAATAGCTGTAATTAATAACGGTGAATTAGTGGGTTTGGTAGATGGAGAGATGGCTAATGAAAATGAAATTGGATTAATGATGGCGGGAATTAAGCGGGGTGAAAGCGATGAATAAGAAGGTCTATATCTTGTCCTTTGTTGCTGTAATCTTAGGCCTAATTGCTGGAGCCTTTTTCATGTTAGTTACTAATAATAATCCTTTGGACGGATATTACTATCTATTCCGAGGGGGACTAATGAATATAGAAAGGTTTGGTAATACCCTAGCTACAGCTACTACTTTAGTCTTTACTGGTCTATCTGTAGCCTTTGCCTTTAGAACGGGTCTTTTTAATATTGGAGCATCAGGGCAGATGTTAATGGGAGGGCTGTGGGCAACGGCTATAGCCTTGACCTTTCAATGGCCCAAACCTATTCTTTTAACTGTAATTATCATTGGTGCTGCCCTATCTGGAGGGTTATGGGGTGGTATCTCTGGTTGGCTTAAGGGTAGATTCAATGTTAACGAGGTAGTATCCACCATAATGCTTAATTGGACTGCCTATTGGACTATTTATTATGTAATCCCCAAATATTTTAAAGGAGCTTTTCTTGAGACAGAATCCAGAAGAATTCCTCAGGAAGCATCCCTAAGAGTAGAGTGGCTTTCCAGTTTATTTAATGGTTCCTATATAAATCTGGGTTTCTTTTTAGCTATTATTGTGACCATAATTATTGCCTTTATCTTAAATAAGACTACCTTAGGTTATGAATTAAAGGCAGTTGGATTTAACCGATTGGCAGCAGAAGCGGCAGGAATTAATGTTCAGAGAAATATAATGTTATCTATGATGATCTCAGGTGCCCTAGCAGGTTTGGGGGGAGCAGTATTCTATGTAGGTTATGCCTCCAATATGCAGATTGGTGTTTTACCTGCTCAAGGTTTTGATGGAATTGCTGTATCCTTATTAGGAGCCAATTCTCCCTTTGGTGTTTTTGTAGCAGCTCTTTTCTTTGGTTTGTTGCATTCAGGTAAAGGTTTCATGAGTGCTATGACCAGTATCCCCCCAGAAATAGCGGATACTATTATTGCCACAATTATTTATTTTGCGGCAACTAGTATTCTTATTGAAAAGCTGTGGGATAGATTTAGACGAAAAGGGGGCAGGGAGTAATGTGGAGTATTATTAGTAGTATTTTCCCCTATGCAATTGCCTTTACCATTCCCCTGTTGATAACTGCCTTGGGAGGGCTTTTTAGTGAACGCAGTGGAGTTGTTAATATTGGTTTGGAAGGATTAATGGTGGTTGGTTCCTTTACGGGAGCTTTGGTCATAGCAATGCTAGAAAAAAGTCTCCCTGGATATGCAATTTGGATTGGCTTATTGGCAGCAATGGTAGCCGGAGGACTCTTCGCTTTACTCCATGCTTTTGCCTGCATCAATTTAAATGCTAATCAAATTATTAGTGGAACTGCTATTAATATGATTGCTGGCTCTTTAACTGTCTACTTGGCTAGAAATATTACTGGTAGTGGTAATATACATATTGTAAATGGTTTAAGTAGAAAGGATATTCCTTTATTAGTAGACATTCCGATTATTGGCAAACTGTTTTTTGCACAAACCTATGCCAGTACTTGGTTTGTATTACTTATCGTTCTAGCCTCATGGTTTTTATTATATCGCATGGTTTTTGGGTTAAGACTCAGGGCCTGTGGTGAACATCCCCATGCTGCCGATGCAGCAGGGATTAATGTAAGTGTAGTCAGATATATTGCTGTAATTATTTCTGGTGCCTATGCAGCCTTAGGTGGAGCAGTTATCATTGTCACTTATTCTGGGGAATTTAACGGTAGTGTGGCAGGACTTGGTTTTCTAGCCTTAGCTTCACTAATCTTTGGGCAGTGGAAGCCATTAGGTATCTTAGGGTCCACCTTATTTTTTGGCTTCGCCAGTACTGTTGCCAATGTATCACAGGTAATACCAGGTTTAGCTAGTATTCCGGGTATTATTTTAAAAACCTTCCCCTATATTGCAACCCTTATAGCCTTAGTTTTCTTTTCCAAGTCATCTCAGGCACCTAAGGCCTTAGGTGAGCCTTATGATAAAGGAAAAAGATAATTGACATTGACGAATAATTTTACTCCCATTAAAATATAAGGGATGATAAACCATGAAGGTTTAAATGCTTAAAAGATCTTCTATAATTTGATTTATTGAATAGGCCATGAAGGTCTGGAGATACCAGTGCCTTGGTGGCCTATTGTTTTATCTAATAGGCGGTGAAAACATGGAAAAACTAACAAAGCTCAGAAACTGGTTTTTAGAAAAAGGGCAGGGGGTGGTAGCCTTTTCCGGTGGGGTAGATAGTAGTTTAGTGTTAAAGGTGGGCTATGATATTTTAGGGGATAAGCTTCTTGCTGTAACGGCTACTTCGATTTTGAATAAGCCTGAGGAGCTTGCCACTGCCCGTAGGGTGGCAGAGGAAATCGGAGTCAAGAGGCATATTATCCTAGAATTCAAGGATTTAGAAAATCCCCAGGTAAAAGCCAATGCCCAGGATCGATGCTATCATTGTAAAAAAGCTCGGTTTCAAGCTATATTGGCTTATGCTAAGGAACAAGGCATCCCTTATGTTTTTGAAGGCTCCAATATTGATGACTTAGCTGATTATAGACCAGGTTTAAAGGCAATTAAAGAACTGGGAGTGTACAGCCCTTTACAAGAAGTAGGACTTACGAAAGGAGAAATCAGAGAATTGTCTCGGGATTTAGGCCTTTCCGTTTGGGATAAACCCTCGGAACCTTGTTTAGCTACTCGTTTTCCTACTGATACAGTTCTGGAAGAAAATAAAATTATTCGAGTTTATCAAGGAGAAGCTTTTTTGAAAGAGCTGGGTTTAAAGCAAGTTAGGTTAAGGGATCACGGAAACCTGGCTCGATTAGAAGTAGAGGATACCGATTTACTAACAGTCTTGGAAAAGAGAGAGGTTATTAATAAGGAACTTATAGGATTAGGTTACAGATATGTAACTTTAGATTTAGTAGGTTATCGCACTGGCAGTATGAATCTTTAGGAGGAGAATAAATGGAAGAAAAGGCATTACGGAAACTGTTGGCAGAAATTAAGACAGGGAAAATTACTATTGATCAAGGTATCGAGGAATTAAAGGAATTACCTTTTAAGGATTTGGGTTTTGCCAAGGTGGACACTCATCGGGAGCTAAGGCAAAATCAACCTGAAGTTATTTTTTGTCAGGGCAAGACTCCAGAGCAAATAACGGAGATTGTTAAAGTCTTGGCCCGGAACAGTAAAAACATCCTAGGTACCCGAGCCAATCCAGAAGCCTATCAAGCTATAGCCCAAGTCTTTCCAGATGCAGAGTATAATTCTCTGGCCAAAACAGTGGTTGTCAATCGCTGTTCAGAATCAAATGGTCTTGGAACAATTTTGGTAATAAGTGCTGGAACCGCTGATTTACCAGTAGCAGAAGAAGCAGCTATTACAGCTGAGGTTTTTGGCCACCAGGTAGACAGACTCTACGATGTGGGGGTCGCTGGTATTCATCGCTTATTTGCTCATCTAGATCGAATTAGAAAGGCTAATGTAATCATTGTGGTGGCAGGAATGGAGGGGGCCTTAGCCAGCGTGGTCGGCGGGCTGGTAGATAGACCCGTAGTGGCTGTGCCCACCAGCGTAGGTTATGGAGCTAGCTTTAATGGCTTGGCGGCTCTTTTGACCATGCTAAATAGCTGTGCTGCTGGAGTAGGTGTAGTTAACATTGACAATGGTTTTGGAGCAGCTCGTTTAGCAGCTGTAATTAATCAAAAAAGAGAAATACAGGAATAGATCTTTTAAAAAAGAAGGGATGGTTTACTGTGACTGTAGCATATTTTGATTGTTTTGCAGGAATAAGCGGCAATATGGTACTAGGTGCTTTTATTAATCTAGGATTGGATATAGAAGAATTTAAAGAAGCCATGAGTCTATTACCTATAGAAGGCTATATTATTGAACATCAAGAGGTAAAGAAACAGGGTATTGCCGCAACCCATGTGGATATCCAAGTTACCCAAGAACAACCCCACCGTCATTTACATCATATTGAAGAAATAATTATGGCTAGCCAGCTCCCTAGGGAGGTTCAAGAACTGGCTTTAAAAATCTTTACCCGCTTAGCTGAAGCCGAGGCTAAAGTCCACAATACTACTATTGAAAGGATTCATTTCCATGAAGTAGGAGCCGTTGATGCTATTATTGATATTGTGGGAGCGGCCTGGGGAATACATAAATTAGGGATTACCAAGGTTTATGCTTCTCCTTTGCATGTGGGTAAAGGGGTGGTAAAGTGCGCCCACGGTTTAATGCCCATTCCTGCTCCTGCTACCGCCGAGTTACTTAAAGGAGCTCCCACTTATAGCGGTGAGATTCAAGGGGAGTTGGTAACCCCCACTGGAGCAGCTATTATTACCACCTTAACCCAAGAATTTGGCGAGCAACCTTTGCTAAAGGTAAAGCATATTGGTTATGGGGCAGGAACCTGGGATTTAGCTATCCCTAATTTGTTAAGGATTAGCTTGGGGGAAGAGGCTAGTCAGACTGAACAAAAAGATAAGGCTTTAGTTATTGAAGCCAATATTGATGATATGAATCCCGAGTTCTATGATTATTTGCTGGATAAGCTATTGTCTCAAGGAGCGGTAGATGTCTTTTATACTCCGATTCAAATGAAGAAAAATCGTCCTGCAGTTTTATTGACGGTAATTTGTGAAGAAAATCAGGAAGAGATTATCCAAACCTTATTTTTAGAGACTACTACTTTAGGTATTAGAGCCTATGAGGTAGACAGGCGAAAGCAGGATAAAGAGTTTGTCTATGTGTCTACTCCCTGGGGAGAGGTTAAGGTAAAGCTGGGTAAAGAAGAAGGTAGAGTACTGAATATTAAACCTGAGTATGAAGAATGCAAGGTCATTGCTCAAAAGACTGGACTGCCCTTAAAAGAAGTTTGGCAAAGGGTGTTGGTGGAATACTACTTAACTAATAGATAAAAAACTAAGGATGCCTGTGGGGCATCCTTTACTTTTCCTTATCCATATCTTTTTTAGGTAAGCGGCCAGCTTTAATTGCACTTTCCCGGAGAAGAAATTCTATATGACCATTGATACTCCGAAATTCATCGGCTGCCCATTTCTCGATAGCTTCAAACACCTTGGGGTCAATCCGTAAAGGGAAATTTTTTTTAGCCATTATTCGACCTAGGAATATAAGGTCCCTGTATTAATGACGGGCTGACTTGAACGATCAGAGACAATTGTAACGAGCAAGTTATTAATCATGGAGACCTTTTTTTCCTCATCTAATTCCAAGGCGCCTTCCTTTTCAAGTTGTTCAATGGCCATTTGAGCCATCCCCACAGCCCCTTCAACTATTATTTGGCGAGCCGCTAAAATAGCGCTGGCTTGTTGCCTTTGTAGCATGGCACTGGCGATTTCAGTAGCATAAGCTAAGTGTGTAAGTCGAGCTTCAATTACTTCTACTCCAGCCAGACCTAGGCGAGCTTGTAACTCTGCTGCAATTTCAGCTGCAATTTCTTCCGCATTACCTCTTAAAGAATACCCTTCATCTTCAAAATTATCGTAAGGATATTTTGTAGCAATATGGCGGAGAGCCGTCTCACTTTGAATTTCTACAAATTCTTCATAATTATCAACATCAAAGACAGCTTTGGCAGAATCCACAACCTTAATAACAACTACAGCGGCAATTTCAATAGGGTTACCATTAACATCATTTACCTTTAGTTTTTCACTATTGAAGTTCCGAACTCTTAAAGAAACCTTTTTTCCTAAGGTGCAAGGTATCGTTAACCAAAACCCAGGCTCTCTAATGCTACCCATATAGGTACCAAAAAAGGTTAAAACTTTGGCTTGATTAGGCTGGACAATATGTATGCCCGTTACAAGAATGATGGCTAAGAAAATCATTAGAGCCCCAGGGACTATAACCCTAAAATTGATAACAGTATAAACTGCACCTCCTATTAAAGCAAAGAATAATAGTAAAGCCAAAAATCCATTAACTTTCCATGCGCTTTTTTCAGTCATATATAAACCACTCCTTTCTGATATCACAATGATATCATACTGATATCTATTTGAATAGTAGATATTTAATTGAAAGATCTGGAAATACGCTGAGGGAACTTTTTTTGTTCAGTTGCGTCTGTTAGTATATATAACGAGGAGGGAGAAAATGAAGAAAAAATTATTTTTGGCGTTGCTAATGGTTTGCTTATTGGTAACCCTAACAGCTTGTTCTAGTTCATCTGAAAATCCAGGGGAGAATTCAGGAGATAATGAAAACAAGGGGTCTACAACTGAGCCTCAGATAAAAGTACCAGTTGATTTAGATGTTATAAAGAATGATCAGGAACAGGTTGATAAGGGTCATTCTCCATGGCAATTAGATCCATTACAGGTGACAATGACTTTTGTGGGTCTAGCAATATCTCCAGAAGGAATTTATGGAGATTTTCCTGTTGATACTGATGATTTAGAAATCATTGAAGAGGGTTCTCAAACTATTATTAAGGTCAATAGTGATAAAACAGGTATCACAAAGGTTTATCTTGAACAATTA
Source organism: Clostridia bacterium (assembly GCA_012800195.1). Taxonomy (GTDB): domain Bacteria; phylum Bacillota; class Peptococcia; order Peptococcales; family BICA1-8; genus JAAZJU01. The sequence continues at coordinate 3,444 of JAAZJU010000038.1, read as the reverse complement.
GTAAAACAAGATGAAACTGGGATTTGGACTGTAGTAGGCTATGATGTGGATGAAAAAAGACAACCCAGTATAGCTGGTATTCAATTATATGATGATAAGGAAAAAGTTAAAGAAATATTAGGCAATGAATATAAAGAAACTTTCTATGAAGAAGCTGGGCATTATCCAGAACCATTTTATATTTGGAGATATGAAAAGGGATTTGAAGTTGTTTTTGGAAAGGATTCCAATAAGGTCTATCAAATTACTACAACATCTCCTGAGGGCACTACAAACTTAGAAAGCAAAGTGGGTGATAGTGCCGAAGAAACTTTAGGGACTTATCGGGCAAAATATATTGAACCGGAAAGTATTCATGGTGGTATGCTTTATGGAGTCTTTAAAGTGGAAAATGGTCAAGCTCTAATCTTTGATTTTAACATCGAAGATGGTTTGGTAAATCCCAATGAAATAAAACCAGAAGAAAAAGTGGAAAGAATTATTTTAACTTATCCAGCATTTTTAGATGATTCTTTTTAGAAAAACTAACGCCCAGAACTATGTTCCTGGGCGTTAACTGTTTAGATTCCAATAGCATATTATGTAATAATAATTTGACTATTGGATGAGATTTTATGGCTAAATTTCGGATTCTAAGTTTTGATGGTGGTGGCATAAGAGGGGCCTTAACTGTAAATATCTTGAAAAGGCTAAATGATCAAAATCCTCAATTGATTAAAAAAACTCATCTTTTCGCTGGAACTTCAACTGGTGCATTTATAGCTTTAGGTTTAGCCTATGGTCTGAAAGTTGAGGAATTAGTGGATTTATATTCTCTAGAAAATGCACGCTATATATTTACCCCCGGAGGATTAGGATTGTGTCGGCCTAAATATAACAACCAAAGACTAAGGGAGGTACTATTAAAGATTTTTCCCAAGGATCTTCGTCTTCTTGATTTGCCAAAGTATGTTGTCATCCCTTCCTTTAGATTAAATGGCTCTGATTCTGATAGCTGGCGTCCTATCTTTCTTAATAATTTCCCTGAATCCAATAATAAACATGTGACAGTAATTGATGCAGCCCTTTATAGTAGTGCAGCTCCAATATATTTTCCTTCTTATAAATCTCATGTTGACGGAGGGCTAATTGCCAATAATCCTAGTACCGCTGCAATAGCTATGGCCGCAGACCCTTATTATGCTAACCAAATTGGTGATGATATTTGTCTATTATCAATAGGTACAGGATTTTGTCCCCATAAGATTACAGCTAATACAAGTAAATGGGGCTTATTCCAATGGATGTTTAACCCAAACCCATCTTTCCCCTTGGAAACTATCATGTTTGATGGGGCAGTGGAAGCGGATTCCTATTTTAGTTATCAATTTTTAAAGGAGAGATTTTTTCGTTTAAATCCTAAAATTGATAGTTCTATAGCTTTAAATCACTACCAAAAAATACCCTATTTAATTTCTTTAGCTAATGAGTATGATTTAACGGATGTTATCACATGGATTAATAACTATTGGAACGGAGATGAATTTCGTTCCTCCGTGCAAGATCAAGAAATAGACCTAGATAAGGCACGCTACTATCATGACTGGCATAATAAATCATGTTAAAGTATAGAAAGTAGATATGTTTATACTAAAGCTAGCAGTTAAAATAACTGCTATATTTTTTTGACCTTTATGTAACATTTTAATAAAAAATGCAACTAATTTAATGAAAGGGGGATTTTGGTGAAGTCAATTGAACAACTATATAAGCTTTACAAGGATGATGTCTATAGGTACCTTTTATCCTTAACCCATAATCCTACCCTTTCTGAGGATCTGTTATCGGAAACCTTTGTTAATGCAATTACCTCTTTAGATAACTTTAAAGGAAAATCCTCAGTAAAAACCTGGTTATTTGCAATTGCGAGGAATCTATGGCTTCAAAAATTAAGAAAAGATAGGCCAACTTTGGAATACAATGATTTATTAGAGTTATATGTATCTGAAAGCATTGAGGAAAGGCTCATTACTAAGGAAACGGTGCAAGAAATTAAAGAGTTACTATCAAAAAAGGATATTCGCACTCAAAAAATTATAAATTTAAGGGTAGAAGGGTATAGTTTTGCCCATATTGCCAAGCAATTACAGATATCGGAAAACTCAGCTCGGGTAATAGATTTTCGAACAAAGAAATGGATTAAGGCTACTTTAGGGAAGGAGGGACAAAAATGACTTTATCCTGTGATGTGGTATTAGATTTAATACCCCTAGTAAAAGATGGTGTTGCCAGTGAAGCAAGTGTTTTATTGGTTTATGAACACCTAGATAAATGTGAAAACTGTAGGAACGAGTTCGAAGTCTTGGATAACTTTAACTTAAATAATGCTGATATAAAAGATGAAAAAATAATTTCAGCTATTAAAAGAAGTATTTTTATTTCCCAATTTATTGTTCTTATCGCTGGCGGTATCTTTGGCATTGCCTTATCCAACTCCATGGATATGTTATATAATCTCATTATAATGCCTATTATTGGGGGGATATCTTATATTATTTTAAAGAGGAGATGGTATCTGGCTCCCCTTGGCATCTTTACTCTTACCTTTGTATGGCAAAGTATAATGGGTGTCATAGAGGATGGTATAGGTTGGGGTGTCCTGCAGAGAGGTTTCTATTTTAGCGTAATTTATACATTTTTAGTAGGACTAGGTGTACTAATTGCGGTGCTTTTAAAATTTGCATTTATGAAAGGGGAAAAAGATGAAAAATAAGACAAAGCTAACCTTAAGAATACTGGCAGCGATACTAGCCTTTACCCTTATTGGAGGGATATTTTATGTTACAAATTCTATTATGGGAAACCCAATATCCAGAATATTAGCCGATAAGACTATAAGAGAATATGTTGAACAAAATTATTCTTTTTTAGATTTGGAAGTAGAAAAACCAATATATAATTTCAAAACTGGCTCCTATATGGCAAGAGCTAAATCTAAGACAAGTATTGACACTCATTTTGCTATTTATGCTAAGAATGGCAAAGTTACAAATGATCATTATGAGATAAATGTTTTAGGCATGTTTAATACTAGAGAAAGATTAGCACAGGAATATTCTCTTTTGGCTAGAAAAATTATTTCTCAAGAGCTTGGATATAAAGATAACACCACATATGTTATATATAAAAATGATGAAAAATCTAATGAAATTTTACAATTAGATATGAAATTTGATCATAAATTACCGCTAAATGCCGAGGTAAATCTAAGACTTGAGCTAGAAGATACTTCTTTAGAGAATCTTGCTAATGTTTTGCTTAATGCCCATCAAGCTTTCCTTAAAAATGATTGTTATTTTTACAGATACAACATATATTCAGAAGGGGATGAGTCCAATATTTCAGTGTTTGGAGTTACTCCCGAAGATATAGAAAGCGGTCAATTAGCAAATCTATTAGAAGAAG
>JAAZJU010000237.1 GCA_012800195.1 Clostridia bacterium | reverse complement strand
GGCAGAACCTCATTAGTTGCTCGGGTTGCTCCTCAGCATTGCCCTATCCTTCTAATGAGTAAGAGCCATTTATAGTATTAACAAATTTAACCTAAATAATCGTTTACACAAAATTATCTACACTTCCAAAAGGTACCAAAAAGATGTAAAACCTTATCAAAAACATCTCCTTTGTAAAACGCAAATAATTCTCCTAGAACATTATGGCTTATTATAGTAATTGCTGCCAAGGTCTTGATATAATTGGGTGTCCTAAATTTATAAAGATATTCAAAAATATATATACTAATAAATAAGGCAATCAATATTAAGAGTTCATAAATATGAGAAAACTGTTTTTTTGTTAGAAATGCAACTAAGGTTAGGCCCTCGATAATTAAAAAAACTATTAATATTTGAAAACTTCGTTTATCCATCTATAAACACCCAAGCTTTCGAAAGTCCGCAAAACTAAGTAGCTTTTTTTGTTGAGTTTTAGTATTTGCTTACGAAACTAGTTTTAGTCCGATTGCGCTGGATAAAACTAAAGCTATAAAGAATAGCCTCTGCCAGTCCCTAGACTCACCATAAAATACCATTCCTGTTAAAGTGCCGCCAACCACACCTATTCCTGTCCAGATAGCATAACCTGTCCCCATGGGTATAAATCTTAAAGAATAACTCAATAGGGAAAAACTTAAGCCAAATCCTAGAATTAAGAAAACTAGGGTTTGCCAATTTTTCTTGATATGTAGTTGATTAATCATTGCCACCCCAAAGGTCTCCATTAAACCTGCCAAAATTAAAGTAAACCAAGCCACTAGGATTCAGCTCCTTCCTCAACTTTGTTATCCGTAACTACTTTTAGACCAATAACACCAATTAATAATAATATAATTAAGAGAATTTTCTCCCACCGGAAAGGTTCTCCAAAAAAAAGTATTTCCGAGGCTACTGTACCTGCTGTTCCCAAGCCTACAAAAACAGCATAGACTGTTCCGGCAGGAAGAGATCCCGCCGCTGTAATCATTAAATAATTACTTAGAATAATTGCAATAATTGTTCCAGCCCAAGTCAAAAAGTCAGAGGCATGAGTTAACCCAATAACCCAAAGGACTTCAATGATGGCTGCCACAAATACCTTAATCCAGTTTTTATTTATTTCAAGCACCCCCTATTTAAAAAGAAAAGCCTGCAAGATAACTATAAATAGTATCTCCCAGGCTTTTATCCTTCCGTGACACAGTCGAGCTGTGAGTTTTCTCTCGGACCAGGCCAATATATTTATTGCGGAACCCTAGAAAACATTTATCTTATAAAGCTTTCTTAAAGTATATCATAAATATATCAAAGATTAAAAATATGGTTCTAAAATGATAGTTTTAATAAAAGATTTTCCACGAAAAAACTGAGTTCAGAGATTATTAGGGAATAAGAAGTTCAACCTTTTCTCCGACTTTCAAAGGCGTATCTGGAGTCAGATTTACCTTGATTTTCATACTCGTTTTATTTTTGTTAGCCGAGGTTTGCATGTCTTTGGGTGTATATTGGGCCTTGACATCAATAAAACTTATGGTTCCTTCGAATTCCTTTTCCCCGTTACGAATGACCACCTTTTGCCCATGATTTACCTTCGACAAATAGTCCTTTGGCACATAAGCTACCATATGTTTTTCTGTTTCTGAAGCAATATTTACGAGATTAAATCCAGGAGAGACCATATCTCCGGGCAGAAAATTTTTGCTAATAATTGTTCCTTCTTGGAGAGCACGAATGGTGTACTTAGCTAAATTATCTTTGGTCTGACGGATTTGCACCTCAGTTAACGCAATATCAGCTTGGGTGGCAGCAATTTTTTCCTGAGGGGCTCCTTTGGTTATTAAGATTAATTGCTGGCGGGCATTATCCAATTGGATGGCTGCTGTAGTAACTGCGTTATCAGCTAAGTCCGCCTGGTGTTTGATCTTATCCAGTTCAGATTGGGCTATAGCTTCAGCTTTATGTAAAACTATAGCATTTACATAATCTTTTTTAGTCTGGCTTTGGGCTAGTTTAGCATTTTCATAGACTATTTCCGCTAAAGCAATATTATTCTCACATTGCCTCAGTTCTTCAGGGTCTGCTCCTTTTGTTAATTCGGCTAAAATGGCTTCTTTTTTAGCTAAAGTCTGCTCTAATTGCTCTAAGGCGTACCGTTCATTGCTGTCATCCAATATGGTGAGAACCTCACCAGCTTGAACTAGCTGACCAAGTTCCACAGGCTGGTGGTTGATTTTCCCAGAGACTTCGCTGTAATGAGCATAGATGTTTGTTTCTACGATTCCTTCCAATACTAGGCCGGTTGAAGAAGCACAGCCGTAGAGTATTAAGAATATTCCTATAAAGACAATGAAAATAAACTTTGAAATTAGCCTTTTATTTTTCATACCTCAGTTCCTCCTCCAGTTCTAATCAAATCCGGCGGTATTTCTTTAAAAGCAGAGTATTTAAAATCATAAACAGCATAGAGCAAGCCAAAAGACCCCCTAAATACCCAGCGATTGCCGTAAAACCACTACCTTTAATCATCACTTCAGTCAACGCATGGGCTATATAATAGAGAGGCATAGCGTAGCCAATAACCTCCATACTGGCTGGCAGGTCAAACAAACCAGAAAAGAACATTTGAGGGACAATAATTATTGGGATAAATTGCATCATCTGAAACTCATTGTTGGCCAGAGTAGAAACCAGGATACCTAAAGTGAGGGCAATTATAGCGGCTAATAAGGTAATAATGAGAATCAAAGTAAAAGAGCCAATCATCATCATATCAAGGACATAGACACAATACCAGGATGTCAGGAAGGATTGTAAGATGGTAAAAAGGCCGAAGCCTAAGACATAGCCCACCACGATTTCCCAACGCCGGATTGGAGTAGAAAGAAGCTTTTCTAAGGTCCCTGAAGTTCGCTCTTGCAAGAAAGAAATTCCCGAAACCAAAAAAACAAAAAAGAAAACTATGTATCCGATTAAAGTTGGCCCGAAATTGTCAAAGAGCGGCATGTCTTCTTGGCCATAGATATAATTGACCTCGGTCTTAAGATCTGGTCTAGTAAGCATTTGGGAATGCTTCGCTTGCTCTAAAGCAGTCAAAGCAATTTTAGCTTTGGAGGGATTGCTGCCGTCGATTTCAATAATAGATTTTTCACTAATTATGTTGATTGTGGCAATGACTTTACCCTCTTCCAGAGCTAGACGGGCTTCATTTTCAGCATACCGTAAGCCTCTAACATTATGTTCTTCAAGATTATCCTCAAATCCCGCTGGAGCATTTATCACAGCCACATTCATTACAGGAGTTGTATCAACCAAAATAAAGTAAATTAAGGTTAGAAGAAAAATAGGGGCCACCAGCATTAAGGCCAGTGTACGGCGGTCATGGCGTAATTGATTTAAGATTCGAAAGGCTAAGGCTCTAACTCTCATCATGTTCTCCTCCATAGTAAATGAAAGCTTCTTCAATACTATCTACCCCGATTTTTTTCTGTAACTCTTGAGAAGTGCCTTTGGCAATGATACGTCCATTTCTCATCATTGCAAGATTATGGCATTTTTCTGCTTCGTCCATGACATGGGTTGTGACTAAAATAGTAACACCTTGTTCCGTTAATTTATTTAATTCTGCCCAAATATTTCTTCTTAGCAGAGGGTCAATACCTACAGTTGGTTCATCCAGAACCAAAACTGGTGGGTTATGAAGAATAGCCATAGCCAAGGAAAGCCGGCGTTTCATCCCGCCTGAAAAAGCCTGAACTGGTTTATGGAGATCCTCTGTAAGGTTAACCAGCTCTATGACTTCAGCTGTTCTTTTTTTGATATCCCCTTTACTCATTCCATAAATTGCCCCTAAAAACTCCAGATTTTCCTCTGCAGTCAAAGAACCATAGAGAGCATCGGACTGGGCCATATAACCAATTTTATTCATTAAGCTTAGCTGAGGCATCCTCTGACCTAAGATATAGGCTTCACCTGAGGTAGCTTCCAGTATCCCGGCAATAATTTTCACTATGGTGGTTTTGCCGCAGCCAGAAGGACCAAGCAAACCATAAATATGACCATAGGGGATTTCTAAGTCAATATCTTTTAGGACATGCTTTTTGTCAAAGAATTTATTTACCTTACGCACAACAATACAATTAGAATTTTCCAAGAGAGGAGAGCT
>JAAZJU010000236.1 GCA_012800195.1 Clostridia bacterium | reverse complement strand
TAGCACTGTAGAACGGGTCTTGCTCGCTCACTCGCCCACTTGCTCACTTATTCATTTCTTTTCCTTTTCAATTTCCGCATCAGAATCCCCATAGCCATTTGGGCCTCTTCCATCTTCATCATCCAGGCCATAGATCCGTAAACCACTACACCTACTATCACAGGAACAACAACTTGAATTATCTGAATGGTCTTGTACTGAATATCAAAATTGGCTTCTATCAGATAGGAGCAGAAGTAAACCACTACACCCATAATTAAGGAAGCAAAAAGGGTTTTCCCAAAGGAAGCTAACATTTTACGACCATCGATATGACCAATCCTCAATCTCAAAAAGAATAAAAGCATTACCATATTGGCTAATCCTGCAATTGAATAGGCTAAAGCCAAACCTCCATGAGCTAAAGGTTTAATCAAAAGGAAATTTAAAACTAAATTAATTAGTACCGTGATAATACCTACAAAAACTGGTATTTTTGTGTTCTTTAAAGCATAAAAAGCCCTATTTAGTACCTGTTGGGCGGAATAACCTACAAGCCCTAGGGAATAGAATAAAAGAGCATAAGAGGTAGCCTCTGTGTTACTAACAGTAAATTCCCCTTGCTGAAATAGCGCTCTTACTACAGGCACTCGCAACACAATCAAACCTACAGCTGCCGGCAAAGTAATAAAAATTACGGTCCTTACACCTCTGGACAAGGTTTCTCTAAAAGCCTCTTTTTCCTTTCGAGCAGCTTGACCAGTTAGAGTTGGAAATACTGCCAAAGCAACGGCAATGGCAAAAACCCCAATGGGTAATTGCATTATTCTTTGGGCTGCCCGCAAAGCTGAAAGCATCCCCTCAGGTAAAGAGGAGGCCAAATTTTGATTGACAAATAAATTCAAATGATTAACTGATAAACCTATAAGTACAGGTATTATCAAAATGCCTATCTGTTTAACTCCTGGATGCTTAAGGTTAAGGGTTAGCCGATATCTAAGTCCAATTTTTAAGAGAGCTGGCACTTGTATTAAAAAATTTGCAGCAGCACCTAGAACAACCCCAATGGTAAAGCCCATTATTCCAAGAGAATCTACCAACATTAAGCCAAAAACAATTATTCCCAAGTTATATAAAACTGATCCTAAAGCAGGGGCAAGAAAATGTTTATAGGAGTGAAGAATTCCTTGAGAAATTCCACTTAGTCCCATAAAAAAACTTTGGATAAACATAATTCGTGTTAAAAGAACAGTTAATTCAAAACCCTCTTTGTTAAAGCCTGGTACTAAGATATGGATAAGTTGAGGAGTAAATATAATGCCTATAACAATTCCCACAAACATTAGAATCATAACTAGGTTAAAAATCGTGCTAGCTACATCCCAGCCATCTTCTTCTTTATTAGTAGCAATGTAGCTGGAAAACACCGGAATAAAAGCTGAGCTTAATGCCCCTCCTACCAGGAGATAGTATAAAAAATCGGGTATAGAGAAAGCAGCATTATAGGCATCTGTTAGATAAACTTGTCCAAATTTACTGTAAATTACTACATCTCTAACATAACCTAAAATACGGGATAGCATCATAGAAATCATTATCAAACCTGCTGCCTTAGCTATCCCACTCTGAGTTACTTTTGCCATTTATTTTCACCTTTTCTATTGGGTAAGCTGAATTACACTACCTACATCTTCTTTCAATTTGTTTACCCCTTGTTGCCAAACATCATTGAGATAATTAATTCTAGGGGCCAATATCAATTTTACATTAACCCAGGATTTTTGTATATAAACATTCATTTTCTCTCGACTTTTCTCTACTTTAGTTAAATCTAATTGATACTCATTGCCACTAAAATCTAGAAATATATCACTTTCAAGAACTTCAGCATAAAAAAACGGCTGGATTTCTTGACCTACAATCTCCCCAAGCCGTTCTACTGTTAAATTGCAACCCAAAACAACAAGAATAATCAGAAAAAAAATGCTTCCTGTTAATAAAACATAATAGCCTTTGTTGCCCACTGGCTAAAACCTCACCCACAACTAAAATTATGTTACTAGCCTTGCCAATTTTATGGTAAGGTATTCCTTTATCAGTGTGATAGCTAATAAGCTAATCTGAAGGGCAGTGTGGAAGTAAAACAAGACATTTCTGCCAGACAAGCTCTCTTGCTAGAAACATCTGACAAGCCAGTTTGCTGGTTAGATATATCTGACAAATAAGCTTACTTGTTAGATATTTCTGACCAACCAGCTAGGCCCTAGCTTCACTGCCTTTCCTTCAGCACTTCAGCTACCACCTGAGAAAATAATTCCATGCTATATTTAGCTTCCTCTAAGGTATTTAAATCACTTCCTATTTCTAAAATAAGTGAATTAGGATGAAGATTTTGATTATAGCGTCTATTTTTAGCCATCCTGATATCTCTTAATAAACCAGGATATAACTCATTTGCTTTCTTTTCCAATTCTTCGGCAAAGACTAAATTTTCCTTCCATCCCTTATGTTCAGTACCAATGACTATTATTATAGATGCTGAACTTTTACCATTTATTTTAACAGTTGTAGTTGATTTTGATGGAATTCCAGCATCTCTATGCACATCAAAAACAGCTTGGATTTTTTTATTAGCCTTTAGTATCTCTTGAACAGTGTGCATAGAATTTATATATGAACGAGTGAAATCGGGGTAATCATGGATGGTTTGGGATCTAATAGTCTTGATGCCATATTTCTTTTCTAAGGTTTCCTCCATTACTTGAGCTACAGTTACGATGCCACTATTTTTACCTTCTTCTTTACTAGTACCAAAGGTAGGCTTATATGTCTCAGCATTATGCGTGTTGTATATTAAAACTAAGGGCTCATCCCCTAGCTCTATAGGTACATTTTGTTCCACTTCAAAGTGCCATTCTTCCAATTCTGGAGGGGTATTTAGATAGAAATCTTCTTCCTCTTCTCGATCATAACTGGCGGCAATTACTGGTGTTTGAAAATCTATACTTGCTAGTACTGCTAACTGAAATTTTAAAAAGGAGGTAGGATCATTACTATCTAAATCGGTGATAAAGTTTAAACCATTTTTAACTAAAGTTCGAAGATTGTTCCCCTTAGTATAGCCTTGATTATCAGAATACTGTACCAATGGATACCCTTCACTAATTATTTGCTGAAGCCTCATATCAGAGTTGATACCTAACAGTTCTAAAATCTTAGCAAACTCAGTTACTAAAAGCCCAGGTTCCCTTACAAATTCCCCTGTACTTACTGCAATGTATTCTTGATTGTTACTACTATTCCAAAAGAAAAATGCTCCCATTAAAAAGCAACCTAAAAAAAGAGTGATAAATACTCTTTTGAATAGCTTGGACCTCCTGAAATTATATATTTTAAAGTGCAAAATTCACCCCTCCTTCAGTTACCATATAAATATATATGATACTAAAGGAGGGTTTATGTTTCTTTAAAAGGTTCTTTACCTAAGGACTGTAGGTACCACTGCATCTA
>JAAZJU010000235.1 GCA_012800195.1 Clostridia bacterium | reverse complement strand
CCCATTTCATCCCTTTAATATTCACTTTTTCTCTACCTAAAAAAACATATAGGAGTTTAGCATCATAGGTAACTATTGGTATCCTGTCGTCTTCGAGATATGGCTTTAGGATTTTAGCATACAAATGGAAATCATAAACTTGGGGAATATAAAAACATTGTTTATTAGCCATAATAGCCAAACTAATAATTCTACCCTTTTGAGCATCACTAGAATCATACTCAAAGTATATGGTTAATTCTTTGATGTCCTCTTTTTCTAGAGCTTCCTTTAAGTCCTTAGGATGGCTAATAATTAGTCCCGTACTGTTTAAATTACTATTAAGAGGTTTTTCTTCTTGAATAAGATTTTTAAGGAGGTTTCTAAATTCAAGCTCTTCATAAAGAGAACTTAATTTTTCATAGTCGGGTTTTTTTACCCTTAGGGTATCGGCATCTAATTCCATTTCCACACAACAAAAAATGGTGGCTAATTTTTTGCTTAGAATAGCCATGTCCTGATTTTCCCTTAATCTTTCACCAAGTTTTTTTCCCTGAAAATCATCAAGGTGCTCTAAAATATTTTCAATAGAATCGTATTCAGCCAACAACTTTAAGGCAGTTTTTTCTCCCACTCCAGGTACTCCTGGAATATTATCCGAAGCATCGCCCATGAGTCCCTTTAAATCCACTATTTGCTCAGGAGTAAGATTGTATTTTTCTTTTATTGCCTTAATATCATAAACTTCTAGTTCACTTATTCCTTTTTTAGTAAAGAGAACTTTGGTCTGCTTGGTAACCAATTGTAAAGCATCCCTATCTCCTGTTACAATAAGATTTTGCCAGCCTTGTTTTTCTCCCCATTTCACCATAGAACCAATAAGATCATCGGCTTCATAGCCCTCTTCCTCAAAAATGGGGATATTCATAGCCTCTAAAATATCTTTAATAATTTTCATCTGAGGTCTTAGTTCATCGGGCATTCCTTTTCTTTGAGCCTTATAATCCTTAAAATCCGCATGGCGAAAAACAATTCGGCCTTTATCAAAGGCTACTGCTAAATAATCTGGTTTTTCGTCAGTAAAGATTTTCATTAACATATTGGTAAAACCATAGGCTGCGTTGGTAATTACCCCTTCTTTATTGCTCAATAAAGGAATAGCATAAAAAGCTCTATTGGCTAAGCTATTGCCGTCGATAATCACAAACTTCTCCTTATCCATCTTTACACTTCCATTTCTTTGCACTTAAATTTAGTATATACAAAATTATCTGTGGGTATTTTACCAAATTTAATCTTTGGGATAAATACTCCATTTCTAGAACTTAGTATGTTAAAATTAATATGCAATTTTATTTTACATTGGTGAGGTATATTCATGAATTTTAAAACTAATAATAAATTAAAAATTTTAGCTTTGTTCCTCCTACTATTCTTAATTTGCTTAATAGCCTTAAACATTGGACCAACCTCTAACACTTTAAAGGATACCATAAAAATATTATTAGCCAAGCTACCTGTTCTTGGACAATACATAGACCTAGAGGGAATAAAGGATAGTCAACAAACTATTATTTTAAATATTCGCTTACCTCGTATTCTTTTAGCTGCTTTAGTGGGAATAGCCTTAGCTACAACTGGTGCTGCCTTCCAGGGTTTATTGAAAAACCCTATGGCTGATCCTTATATTATTGGGATTAGTTCTGGTGCAGCTTTAGGAGCTGCTATCGCTATAGTTTCTGGTCTTTCCCTTTTGATTGGTTTTTTTGCCCTCCCTTTGATGGCTTTTATGGGGGGCTTGTTTTCAGTCTTGACTGTTTATAATCTAGCTAGGGTAGGTAATAAGGTGCCTATTTATAACCTTCTGCTTTCGGGAGTAGCCCTAAGCTCCTTTTTCTCAGCTGTAACATCCCTTTTAATGATTCTTAATTCCCAGGAAATGTCCCAAATTGTCTTTTGGCTTTTGGGGAGTTTTTCCGGTAGAAAATGGCACCATGTTCAAATAGCTGCTCCCCTTATTATAGCAGGTGTTGTGGCTTTAAATTTCTATGCTCGGGAATTAAACCTAATGTTATTCGGAGAAAGTACAGCCCAAAGTTTAGGGGTTAAT
>JAAZJU010000234.1 GCA_012800195.1 Clostridia bacterium | reverse complement strand
TTATTCGCTAATTTTTTTATAAAGTACCTATCATGGGAAACAAAAAAAACTGTTCCAGTAAACTCTTCCAAGACACTCTCGATTTTTTCTTGGGATTCTATATCCATATAATTAGTGAGTTCATCTAAAATGAGTAAATTTGCACCAGATAATATTAATTTAGCAAAAGCTACTCTTCCCCTTTCTCCCATACTCAGTTGGGAGACCTTTTTAAATACGCTATCCCCGCGAAAAAGTAAAGAAGCCAATAGTAATCTAGCCTCGTTTCTTGTAGTTTCTGTGGATAAAACATTCTCCAGTATGCTTAATTCGCCTTGAAGATTATCCAGTTCTTGGGCAAAATAACCAAGCTTTACTCCTGGATTTATGGTCACCCTACCCTGAAAATCTTCCTCTAAACCACATATGATTTTTAATAAGGTAGTTTTCCCCACGCCATTTTTACCCAATAGGGCTATTTTATCCCCTCGCTTAATATTAAAGGAAATATTGTTGAAAATAACCTTCTGGCCGTAACTTTTTGTTAGATTGTACCCTTGAATTAAAAAGGTTGGCAATTTTTTATCCCTTATGGCTTTATTTATAACCTCAAAGGCAGGGGATGGGGATCTTTCTGGTTTTTCCACTTTATTGTTTTTCAATCTTTCCAGTTCTCTTTTCTTAGCTTTTAATACACTGGCGTGCTTTTTAGCTTTAGAACGATAAAAATCATTTTGCCCAGCATCCTTATGGGCCTTTTTATACCAGCCTTTCCTTTCATCTATGACCTCTTCTAACTGTTGAATTTTTGCTTGTTGTTTTTCATATTCCTTAGCTAGATGTTTTTCTTGAGCTTCCTTTTCCCTTTGGTAGATAGAATAATTACCTTCATATTCTTTGAGGCCTTTGCTAGTTAGTTCCCAAATTTTATTAGCTACCTTATCAAGAAAATAACGGTCATGGGAAATAATCAACATAGGTTTAGAAAGCTTTAATACATATTCCTCAAGCCAATTATAGCTCTCTAAATCTAGATGGTTGGTAGGCTCATCTAAAATCAAAAAATCAAAATCACTGACCATAGCTTTAGCTAAAGAAAGCTTAGTTTTTTCTCCACCGCTAAGATTTATAGCCTTTTGTTGCCACTTTTCCTCCTCTAAACCAACCTGTTTTAGTAACTTCTTAACCACTATAGGGGCTTCCTTCTGAGTTAAGTGGGAGTTTTTTGCGGTTACCTGTAAAATTTCATTATAAACAGACACATTTTGTTCAAAGACAGGATACTGTTCTACATATAAGACCTTAATCTGAGCAGGAGAATATTTAATCTCTCCCCGATCATAGTTTTCTTTTCTAGCTATTATTTTGGCTAGGGTACTTTTACCGATACCATTGGCACCCACTAAGCCTATTTTATCTTCCTTGTTTATTTTTCCTTGGATATTTTCTAGTACCATTTTATCCTTATAATTTTTACTAAGACCAAAAAAATGTATGTTCAAAAAATCATCTCCTTATCCTCATCTAAGAATTTAGAAATGATAGTAGCTACAATAAAAAACTGCAGTAACACACAGGTGTGCCACTGCAGCAAATAGACTATACATATATAGCTAATTTAATATAACTTTCCTGTAGGTGTTTTTTAACTATCATTTCTCAAAAAGCACACACTAATCCCCTGGTGTAAGACAATTTGAAGAAACTATTAAATTACTTAGTTAAAAAACCCTTTCTTCATTTCGCACCTCTAAAAAATATTATTTCCTTTTTATTTTACCACACCTGGTACCGACCT
>JAAZJU010000233.1 GCA_012800195.1 Clostridia bacterium | reverse complement strand
CTTTAGCATTTAAAAAAATATGATTTCTATTAACTATTCATAATTATACATACATATGCATAATTAATCAACATCTTTTCACAGAAAATTTCCTTAAGAATTATAAATTTTTTTTAAGGAGACAATTTTTTATTTAATTTAAATGTTAATAATGTGGAAAATCTACCTGTGGATAATGTGTATAAGTCTGAGGATAACTCAGTTTTCGGGACTTTTTCTGTGGATTTCTTATTAATTTTATCCACAAAATGTTGTTTTTTATTTGGAAATTTCCTAATTATGTCGAAAATAGGTATTTTTTTAAAGTAAAAAGCTTTCTTGGTCGGAAAATAAATCCACAGCTTTATCCATAATTTTCTCCAGCTGTTTTTCTGTTAGCTGCAATCTTTCCAGAGCTAAAGGTGAAAGTTCATAGGCTAAACCATCTACCCCCAGCCCAATCCCCATCATCATCACCAGAGCATCAGCAACATGAATTATTGCAGTTAGATCATTATTTTCCTCCTTTGGTTGATGGTGATTGGCAATGGCCTCTACTAAATCCGGAGGTAAACTCCACTTATCCCCAATCCTTTGGCCTAGCTGACTATGGTTAAAGCCCAATACAGCCTCCTCTGCCTCTAAAAAGGAACTTTGATCCTGTTCCATCTTTAAAAGGACAAACTTATAATTATTTTTCATATAGTGGTTTAAAATAATCTTCCCAATATCATGTAATAATCCCGCAGTATAAGCCTGTTCTGGGTGACCTTTCCTTGAAGCCCGGGCAACTTCCTTGGCAGTTATGGCTACCGCTTGAGAATGTCGCCAAAGCTCCCCAGGAGCCAGCCCATAGCCCTCCATTTCTTTCTTTAACATGGGACTGCAGGAAGCAGCTAAAACAATGGAGCGAATAGCTTGAAAGCCTAATAATATTGTTGCTTGAGAAATAGTATCAATTCTTCGGGCAAATCCATAATGGGCGGAATTAGCCAATCTTAAAACCTTTACCGTTAGGCCTTGATCCTGAACTAAAACATTCTGAATATCCTCAGCAGTGGAATCGGGGTCTTCAGTTAATCTCATCACTCTCAGTATTACATCGGAAAAACCAGGAATGTCGTCAACCTTTGCCACAATTTCATCTAAAGAAATCTTGCCCATCTATTTCCCCCCAATAACTTCTTTTTAATGTCCAAACACTTCGACATAATTAAATAATTATCCTGCACTTCTTCTTATTATAAGAAAAATAGGGCTCTATGAGCCCATTTTTAAACTTGTCTTCTTTACTTGTTGGTATCAAAAAACTTAGAATCCTGATATTTACTTAAGCTACCATAGGCTTTATTAACCTGCTTTTTATTTTGAATTTCCTTAAGGTCCGATTTAACAGCATTAAGCTCTGCACGGAGGAGTTCTTCATTGTTCTTATCCAATTCTTTAATGCCCATTAAAATCTGGCCAATTCTCCCCAAAACCTGGTCCAATTCTTGGGCTCCAATACCCGGAGCTTCCTGAAGGATACCCTTAGAAGTAAAGCTCTCCAAACCCAAAGCTTCAACTATTTCTTCCTTTAAAGGCCGTAGTTTCCTATTAAGAGCTTCGATAGCCTCGATTAACTCCTGCCGTTCCTTTATAATATTCTCCAAACTTTCAATGTCCCTGTCCTCAATTGCCTTTCTCTGTTCCTGAGCCAGTCTTTCCATAGCTAAGTACTTAACTAGCTGTTCTTGATAAGCTTGGGCAATAGATCGTAAAACAGGATCTAAAATATTAGCTCTGCTCACCTAGTTCACCACCAGATTTTTTAACTATCTTGCTTGCTTCCAACCAGGTTGCCCGAAAATCCCGTAATAATTTATCTGCTTCGTCTAAAAACCTAGTATCTTTATGAATATTAGCCTGCAAAAACTGATGGTTGATATATTCATATAACGGATATAACTGTTTGGAAATCTCATAATCCATGTTTAGGGAACTCGTGAGCTCATCAATTATATCTTGGCATTTTTTAATATAGTTATTAGCTTGTTCTATATCATTTTCCTCTATGGCTAATCTAGCTCTTCCAGAAAATTTAAGAGCACCATCAAAAAGCATAATCAAAAGTTTCCCAGGATTGGCTGTAGTAACTGCTTGTTTTTTGTACTGACTATAGGGGTTATAAGCTAAAGACATTTAAAAATTCCTCCTTAGATTTTTTTGTCAATTAAAATGCCTATTATGTCTTGAATTTTAGCTAGCATGTCTAATAATTCTTCAGGAGGGATTTCTTTAATAATCTCCTCTGTTTCTTTATCTACAATAGCCACCTTAAGGCGTTTAGTATCTTCATGAACCTCGAAATGAAGCTTATGGTTATAGAGCTCCATGGTATCATTTAAAATTTCTACACCCTCTAAGGTTTCTTCCTTAGAAATTTGTTTAAATGCTGTTTCCGGCTCTCTCTCTTTATTAACAATATTATTATTGTTATTGAAATCCTTTTCCTTAAAGACCACATTCTTTAATGTGTTAATATTAGATATAGAAGATATAGAAGTTATAGAAGAAACTCTTTCTCGTATTTCCATCTAAAATCATCCCCCCATTATCATCATTTGTTGGGCTAGCCAATCACCTTGTTGATACATAGCTTGTAAAGCCTGTTCCATTGCCGTAAACTGCTTCCAGTACCTATCTTCCATCCTGGCCAATCTTTCTTCCATTCTGAAGATTTGGTCATCAATATTTTTAAGAGTCTTACCAATGGTGCTTTGGTCATAAAGATTAGTTGAAGAGCCTGCCCTTTCTGAAATGCTTTTCATAGTCTTATCTAATTCATTTTGCAACTGTCGGGCTATTCCTAAGTTCCCTTCACTATCATTATTAAAGAGCTTCATGACCCCTTCCGGGTTGTTTTCAATAGCTTCCCTTAATTTTTCCTCATCGATATAGATTTTCCCATTTTCTCTATAGCTACCTGTTTTCATACCTAGGTCGAAAATATTACTTATCTCCAGGTCATCTACAGTAGAGGTCATTATTCTTCTAAGAGCGTTCATAGCATTGGAAAGAACTCCATCCCTTTGCAAAAGACCACTTTTAGCTTTTTCTTCCCAAAGCTCAATATCCTTTTCGCTCATTTCATCCCTTTGCTCTTTAGTCAAAGGAGCGAAATTGCGAAATCGTTCTTCATTAAGCTTGCCATAAACTTCGTCTAAGGTCTTGTTATATAGTTCGACAAATTCCTTAATATTCTCAACTACCTTATCAGTATCCCCTTGAATTTCTACCGTTGCCTCGCCTTTACTTTTTAAATTAAAGGTAACATTGTTTATCTGAAAATTATTAGTGGAACGAGTGGTTTTTAAACCGTTTAGTGTAAATTCTGCATCGGTACCCTTAGTATAATGGTCTCCATCCTTATCGGTAGTGTTTATATTCATAATCCCGGTCATAAAGGAACCAACATTATCAAAAATATTAATTCCCTTAGCTGCTCCAGTTTCTTTCGAAGTAACTACCAAGCTTTTAGTGCCTTCATCAAAAAACATCGTAACTCCAGCTAGCTTGTTATTATTCACTGTAGAAATGACCTTTTCTAAACTATCTCCATAGGTAAAGTCAAAGCCAATACCATTAACAGGACTGGTAATATCTCTACCGGTGGCCTGTCCTTCCTTCTCTATCAAGGTTATTTTATCGCCCTCGAGAGTAGCTGGTTCAAATCTACTGTTTAAAACCTTATTAGCATTGATAGCTTGGACTAAACTTTCCATCTGAGCAGTAGCATCACCATCTACACTAAATTCACCTTTAGTAGCATCAGCAGTACCAGTAACCCCTTTAAAGGATTGTCCATTAATGGTAATATACTCCCCAGCAGCAAAGGCTTTATCTTCAGCTATAGAAAAGCTATATTGACCCTGTACCTCATCAACACCACCACTTAAAGATAATTCTAGACCGTCAAGATCTTTTAGCTCATATTTACCTGTGGCCGATAAAGAGATTTGCTCATTTTCGCCCATTTCTTCATTAATGGCCTGGGCAATATCCGCTAATTTTAAATCTTCCTGAGCCAAATTAGCTGTCACAGTTATAACTTTAGAATCCCCTACAGTGTCCACCTGAACCTTAATTTCATCTTGCTCCTCATTGTTGACAAAGTTAATTGTATAACCATTTAAAAGAGCACCTGTATCCTTGGCTCTAATATTAAGTTTCCCATCTTTTGTGCCGATAGAGGCACTAGCATTAGCAGCAACTCCTTTAATGCTTGCTGTATCAACATTAAAGTTGGAGATGGCACCTGTAGCATTTTCCGTATCTCGTAGGTAAAAGGAAAAGGTGTCAGTGGGGCTTACCCCTCCTACCCAAGTATGTAGGGCATCTTTAACCTGTATATTCTCACCTACAGGGGCGGTACTATAAGTACTTGCCGCTGAAGCTAAACTTGTAACATTTATATTATAAGTAGCATTATGAGCACTAGCCCCGGCAGTCACAGAAAGAACAGTCTCATTAGTACTGGTAGCCTTTTTAACTAAATAAGGCGCCTGTAATCTCATATCAAATGCTTTATTTCTTAAAGCCAATAAACTCATATTTAAGTTACGATAACTCTCCTGTCGCCATTGCCAGATTTGCTTATCTTGTTCTAATCTTTGAAGTGGCAACCGCTGAACCCGCATTAAATCCCGTACTATGGATTCCGTATCCATGCCACTGGCTATACCACCTATTCTAAAACTACTCATTTATTTCACCACCTTCTTTACTTTCTCTTACCTAT
>JAAZJU010000232.1 GCA_012800195.1 Clostridia bacterium | reverse complement strand
GAGTAAATGATATTATTGATAAAATCAGGGAGGCCCAAGGTCTGATTGTAGGTGCTCCTGTGTACTTTGGTACTGCTCGGGGAGATGTGATGAATCTTTTACAGCGAGTAGGGATGGTATCTAAGAAAACTGACCAATTTCTCTCCTGGAAGGTAGGAGGACCAATTGCTATAGCTCGAAGAGGGGGAGTTTCAGCTACCTATCAGGAGCTGTTAATGTTCTTTTTTATTAATGAAATGATTGTTCCAGGTTCAAATTATTGGAATATAGTTTTCGGTCATGACCCTGGTGATGTCCTTACAGATGAGGAAGGAATTACAACTATTGCCCGCTTTGTAGGTAATGTGGCAAAGCTAATTAAAAAGTTGCAGTGACCTTCTAACCTTGTAAATACTGTAATATTCGATTTATTTAGTCAAATATAGTATAATTTATGGTAATAAGAACATAAAATTAAGATCATAAAAGAAGGTTTTTGATGTGGCCGAAGAAATACTAAGTATAATTACCATTTTAATTGTAGGTTATTTTGCAGCTTCAATAGCCTTAAAAATTAAAATGCCCCTAGCGAGACTTATTGGTCCTATTATCGCTATGGGTACTTTAAAGATACTAGGGGTGAATATTATCGCTCCAGGGTATTTGAAAGCGGGAGTGTCTATTGTATTAGGGTGCTTTTTTGGTATGTTTTTTAATAAAGAAGTTGTTAATAGAATGAAGACGCTTATCCTGCCTTGCCTATTTTTAATTATTGCCAACATTATAGTCACTCTTTTGAATGGTTATGTGCTTACAAATAATCCCTTAGTTGATAAGGCTACTGCCCTTTTTTCGGTAGTACCTGGGGGTATTTCAGAAATGGCTATAATTGCCTTGTCCTATCAAACAGATATGGTACAGGTAACTACCTTTCATATGGCCAGGCTCTTGGCTGTAGTCTTAGTCGTACCACCAATAATAACGAAAATTTTTGCTAATAGAAATTCTCATGAAGAAACTAGCCAGGCAGTTGCTAATAATACTGAAGCTTTGCTGGAAGAAACCACTGAAGAGAAGCCTTGGTTTATATATATACTTATTGGATTTATAGGGAGTATAATCTTTTATATCTTAAATGTCCCCTCTAATTTTATAATCGGCTCCTTGGTAGCGGTGATAATCTTTAATATAACGAAGAAAGATACTCTATTAATTGCTCCTCCACCTAGAAAATTAAATGATCTTGCCCAAATGATAATGGGAGGAATAATCGGCCTTAGTTTCACTCAGGATAGTTTGGTAGAAATAGGGCAATTATTTTTTCCCATTTTTGGCATCACCTCTTTGATAATTGGGGGCAGCGTTCTTATAGCTTGGCTAATTAGTAAAATTTACAAAATTGATTTTCTGACCAGCTTAATGGCCAGTATTCCTGGTGGATTGTTACCAATGATAGTTATGGCTGAGGAATTAAAAGCTGATGTAGTTGTTGTTAGCACATTACAGATTGTAAGACTGTTAACAGCTGTTTTAATAATTCCGATGGTTTACTCTTTTTTATTATAATGATATAAGTCTGGATTTTTATGAGATTTTCTTTTATTCAATATAGTTTGCAATATAGGAAACAAAGGGAGGCTGTATAAAGCCTTTTTTTAAATCTTCTTGAAAAACATCTGGAGTATAGCGATATACTTCTTCAGTTTTTTCAGCGGTTTGGATTATCTTAACAAGTGGCATCAGACGAG
>JAAZJU010000231.1 GCA_012800195.1 Clostridia bacterium | reverse complement strand
GCAGCTGCACTCAATACCTTTTTAGTACCAGTTACCTCATCCCCACTTATAAAGCCATCAGCAACTAAGATATTCAAAGCCCTATTACTGGCATTAAATTCAACTGGTAATGTAATCAGTTGAAAAAGAACTACTCCTGTAAACAATAGCACGCCTAATTGTACAAGAGAAGGTGCACTCATTATTATTCCCAATATTAGCAATGGGAAGGAAAGAGAGGAACCAAATTGAGCAACAGGAGCAATATTATTTCTAATATGAAGTGGCGCATAGCCTGTAGCATGTTGCAAAGCATGGCCTGCCTCATGGGCAGCTACCCCTAAGGAAGCTAAAGAACGTCCATTATAGATACTATGGGATAATCTTAGTTTCCTTACTCTTGGGTCATAATGGTCTGTTAATTCCCCTGGGGTCAATTCTATAGCAACATTCTCTAGTCCATTATCATCCAATATTCTTCGGGCTACTTGAGCTCCTGTATATCCTCCTCTAGCCATTACTTGCACATATTTGTGATAAGTTGCTTGCACCTTACCTTGAGCATACATGGCTAGTATTATACCTGGTATTAATAAAACCATTGTTGGATCAAAAAACATAACTTATACCCCCTTCAAGGTTAATTTATCAATTGCCCTTTCCACGGCACAAAGATTAACTCTTGTATTGTGGCAGGGTCCTTCTGGTCTTTCATTAACAACCCCTATCACTGGAATTTTTTCAACATCCTGTATTCCGCTGGTTAAATCCCGTTCACAGGCAATTGCTACTATAGCCTGAGGCCTTCTTTCCCTAATAAACTTCCGGGCAAAGGTTCCACCAGTAGCAACAACCAACTGGACATTCTTTTCTTTGCTTAAAGTTAATAAATCCCCCACTGGACAGAGTCCGCATTGTTTGCAGTTATTTACATTAACTGATATTTTATGATTACACTCTACTCTTTGTAAACAGTGAGGAGCCAGAATAAGAATATTTTCCGGTGCGACCTGTTTCTTTTCCAATTCTACCAACTGATTACTAACCTGAATATAGGAATTTTTAATGATATCCTTTTCTAATCCAAACCATTTCCCTATCTGTAAAGCAATGGGGAATAAAATTTTTGATACCTTACGCATAATTATATTTAGGGAATGGTTGCTAGTGGATCTCCAAATACTAAAGACTAAAGCTACTATACTCCCCCCAATAAGAAAGAAGGCAACTACTATCAATACTACAACACTGGTCAAAATTATTTGATTTATAAAAAAGTTTTGTTGAGATACTAGCCACCAGGCAAAAATGGAAATTAGCACCAAAGCAAGTAGGCTAAACATTAACAAACTAATAAATAACCTTTTCCTACTTTGTTGCATCTTTATCACCTAATACTTGCCCTAATTCCACTTGATAGCCATTGAAAAAGTCTTTTGCGCTCATTATCTTCCTACCTGCTGGTTGTACTTGAGTAATTAATAACGGTCCATCAATAGTTTGGACCCAAAACCCTTGGTTATCTTGAGCCAGTATGGTCCCTGGTTGAGCAATAGAATCCCATTTTACATTTTCTAGACTACTCTGCCAAATTTTTAACCGCAAACCTTTATAAAAGGTGTATGCCCCCGGCCAACTATTCATGCCTCGGATTAGATTATGGATATCCTCTCTTGTGTTATACCAGCTAATCTTCTCATGTTCTTTTTTTAATAAAGGAGCATAACTAGCCTCCTTTTCATTCTGGGGTTCAGGTGTAATTTGGCCCTTTTGTAATTTATTAAGAGTTTTTATAAGTAGTTGTCCCCCTAATTGAGCTAATTTATCATGAACCTCTCCTGTAGTCATTTGAGAAGTTATAGATATACATTCCTTTAAAAGCATGTCACCAGTGTCTAAACCTTCATCCATAAACATAGTGGTGACTCCTGTTTCTTTTTCTCCCTTTATAACAGCCCAATGAATAGGAGCTGCTCCCCTAAATTTAGGGAGAAGGGAAGCATGAACATTGATACATCCATATTTGGGTATATTTAATATTTCCTTAGGCAAAATTTGTCCAAAGGCCACAACTACAATAAAATCAAGTTCTAAACCCTGCAAAAAATTAACGAACTCAGTTTCTCTTATTTTATTAGGTTGATAGACATTTAAGCCTAATTCTACAGCCTTTTCCTTTACTGGAGAAGGCTGTAGTTTTTGTCCCCTACCCTTAGGGCGATCAGGCTGAGTAATAACCCCTAATATATCAAAACCTTCTTTAGCTAATGCTTCCAGAGAGGGAACTGCAAAATCGGGTGTCCCCATAAATACAACTTTCATCTTTTCCTCCTATTCGGGTTTCCGTAAGTTCGTAGCCTTATCTATAAAGAGAATACCCTCTAAATGATCTATTTCATGTTGTAGGGCTATAGCCAGTAAATCCTCTCCCTGGATAACCACTTCTTCTCCCTTTTCGTTTAAACCCTTGACCTTGACAATTTTATCTCTTTTGACATCTCCCACTAAGCCTGGACAACTTAAACAACCTTCAGTCTCGGTCACTTCCCCCTGTCCCTCAATAATTTCTGGGTTTACAAGGACAATGGGCCCATCCCCCACATCAATTACTATAACCCTTTTTAATACACCAATCTGAGGAGCAGCTAATCCTACACCTTCAGCATCATACATAGTTTCCAACATGTTTCTAATTAGTTTGATAATGTTGGGTGTAATTTTAGGAACTAATTTTGATTTTTCCCTTAAAGCTGGGTCTCCTTCTTTTAAAATGTTATAAATTGCCATTATCTAGGCCTCCATTTACTATTATTAATGCGCTACTCCGAGAACAAAAGTACAACAACGCTGTAAGCAGTTGTAGCACTCATGCAAGGTTTGCCCAAGAAGACGAGTACAGCGAAGTCTGATTGGTAGTAAGCACTACTCTAATTATTATAAAATACTTTGGGGTCCGATATCAATAATTATTCTTAATTCTTGATTTTCCGGCAAATTCTCTATGAATTTCGCACCTTCTTGCGCCCCTTCCTTTAAAATAGCCACATCCTGCCCCTTTAAAATAATCTGCCAACGATAACGATTTTTAATTTTTTCTATGGGGGCTGGAGCAGGTCCGAAGATTTCAAAACACCCCTTGTATTTTTGGTTTAGAAACTGGGACATTTCTAAACAGCTTTCCTGGACTACTCTTTCCTTTAGGCCAGTAATTAAGATTCTTACTAAAAAGGAATAGGGGGGATATTCCATTAGTTTTCTTGTTTGTAATTCCTGTTGATAAAACTTATGATAGTTTTGTTCTTGCCCTGCTACGATAGAATAATGGTCAGGATTATAAGTTTGAATTACCACCCGACCCCTTTTTTCTCCCCTCCCAGCTCTTCCGGCTACCTGGGTAATTAATTGAAAGGTCTTTTCGCTGGAGGTATAATCCGGTAAATTGAGAGATGTATCAGCAGCCATTATTCCCACCACAGTGACATTGGGGAAATCCAGACCCTTAGTCACCATCTGAGTGCCAATTAATAAATCAGTTTCACCTCTACTAAACCTAGCTAATATCTTTTGGTGGGCATCCTTATTTTGCGTGGTGTCCACATCTAAACGCTCTACCCTAATCTCTGGCCAAATTTTCCTCGTTTCCCCTTCAACTAATTGGGTCCCAGTACCAAAGTATTTAATAAAACTACTACCGCAATGAGGACATCTTTTAGGAATAGACTGGGTATAGGAACAATAATGGCATTTTAGTTCTTGTGAATAGGCATGGTAGGTTAAAGAAATAGCACAATTTTTACAATCGATGGTCTTACCACATTCCCGACATAGAACAAAGGTTGAGTAACCACGGCGATTTAAGAAAAGAATTATTTGCTCTTTATTTTCCAAAGCTTCATTAATATACTGTTTTAAAGTAGCACTAAAAATACTTTTATTACCTTGTAAAAATTCCTCCCGCAAATCCACCACAATAGCTTGAGGAAGATTGTGTTTTGAGGCTCGCTCGGGCAATTCTAATAATTTATATTCCCCCTGTTTGGCTCTAAAATAACTTTCAATGGACGGAGTAGCACTTCCCAATATTAGTATTCCCTTATTTCTTCCAACCCTTTCTAAAGCAACCTCCCGGGCGTGATAACGGGGGTCAGGCTCCGACTGTTTAAATGTCCCTTCATGCTCTTCATCTATGATAATCAAACCTAGGTTTTGTACGGGAGCAAAGATAGCACTTCTTACACCTACGGCAACTTTTGCTATTCCCTTTCTTAAGTCGTTCCAGGCATCAAGCCTCTCACCTTGGGAAAGTGCACTATGTAAAACTACTACCTTTTCCTTCAATACACTTGAAAAACGGCCAATCGTCTGGGGAGTGAGGGATATTTCTGGAACCAAAACTAAAGCCCCCCGCCCCTGTTCCAGAGCTTTTTCAATAGCTCTGATATAAACTTCTGTTTTCCCGCTACCTGTAACTCCATGGAGTAAAAATGTTTGTCCATTTCCTTTTTCTAGTTCCTCTACTATTTCTTTTACTGCATTTTGTTGATCAATATTTAACTGAAATTTTTCATCTCTTTTAAAAGCTTGATCTATCTCAGGTATTCTTTTTTCTTGAACCTTAATTTTTTCTAAAAAACCTTTTTTCTCTAAACTTGTTATTGTGGCTGCACTTGTTTTAAGGGCTTGACATATATCGGTTGCTAAGGTTGGCCCGTTTTCTACCAAATACTTTATTATTTCCTGTTGTTTTTTTGCTCTTTTTAAAGTTTCCAAGACTCCAATAAGCTCCTCCTCTTGGATAGTGGCCTTGACTAGAGTTTGGTATTTACTCTGGCCTTTAAATTGATAATCTAGGAAAACTTCAATAATTTTTCTCTTTTCCAAATCTTTTAAAAAGCTATCGTAATTTCCCCCTAGTTTTTTCCGAACTAGCGTTAATTTTTGAGGCCCTCCCTCTAAAATTGAAATTAATTTTTTCAATTCATTGTCCAATAAGCTAAAAACTTTTAACTCCTTGGGGGAAGCAACCAATTTAACCCACTCCACTGGTTTAGTCCTGGCATAGGGGGGGATGATATATTCTAACACCCTATATATAGAGCAAAGATAGGTTTCGCTTACCCACAAAGCAATTGCCAGCAATTCCCTTGTGATTATAGGCTCTACATCTATCAATTCTTTAATCGGTTTTAGATTTTCAATTGGTGTTTCTCGAGGAAAGTCAATGATATACCCTTCTCGATTTTGATTGTTTAAAGGCACCATAACCCTACAGCCAATTTTAACTTTGTCAACAAGATGGGTAGGTATAGTATAATGAAACACTTCTTTATCGGCCTTTTTGGCAATATTCACCACAACTGCTGCATATTTAAGCAACAAATACAACTCCTAACCTCTAAATTCTACTTAATATTATAACATGAATAGCAAACCTTCCTAATAGTCACTGAGTTTTGAAAATATACAAAGCCCTCGCTCAAATGAACAAGGGCTCTAATTTCCAATTTGTAACTTTTATTTTATAGGCCTAATTCTTTTTTAAGTTCTTCGACTTTATCTAGTCTTTCCCAAGGCAAATCAAGATCTGGTCTTCCAAAATGACCATAAGCCGCTGTTTGTCTATAAATAGGTCTTCTTAATTCTAATTCTTTGATAATAGCTGCAGGCCTTAAGTCAAAGATTTTTTGTACAGCCTGAGAAATTTTCTCTTCATCCACTTTATTGGTACCAAAAGTATCTACTAAAATTGAAACAGGGCGGGCTACCCCAATGGCGTAGGCTAATTGAATTTCACATTTATCCGCTAAACCAGCAGCAACCACATTTTTAGCTACATAACGAGCTGCATAGGCTGCGGATCTATCCACCTTCGTGGGGTCTTTACCAGAGAAAGCTCCTCCCCCATGTCTAGCCATTCCACCGTATGTATCAACTATGATCTTTCTGCCAGTTAAACCTGCATCTCCTTGAGGCCCACCGATACAAAAGCGTCCTGTGGGATTAATAAAATATTTTGTATCTTCATCAATAAATTCTGCAGGAATTACAGGTTTGATAATTTTTTCAATTACATCTTCTCTAATTTGTTCTAAGGAAACATCTGGGGTATGTTGGGTGGATAAAACAACTGTATCTACTCTAATAGGTTTGTCATTCTCATATTCCACAGTTACTTGAGATTTTCCATCTGGCAATAAATATTCCAATTCCCCCGATTTTCTCACTTCACTCAGCTTTTTAGTCAATTTATGGGCTAAAGAGATAGGCATAGGCATATATTCAGATGTTTCATTAGTTGCATAACCGAACATCATACCTTGGTCCCCAGCACCAATTGCTTCTATTTCAGAAGAACTCATTTCTCCAGTTTTTGCCTCAAGAGCCTTATCTACACCCAATGCTATGTCAGAAGATTGTTCATCAATGGATGTAATAACGGCACAGGTTTCACTATCAAAACCATATTTTGCTCTATTATAGCCAATTTCTTTGATGGTTTGTCTAACAATCTTGGGTATGTCCACATAACAATTAGTGGATATTTCCCCCATTACCAGAACCAACCCAGTAGTAAGGGCAGTTTCACAAGCTACCCTAGCTAAAGGATCTTCTTGATAAATTGCGTCTAACACCGCATCTGATATTTGGTCGGCCATTTTATCAGGATGTCCTTCAGTAACGGATTCTGATGTAAATAACCTTCTAGTCATTCCTCTCACTCCTCTTCTCTTTTAATAATGCATAAACTTCTGTCAAGATCTTATTTGCCACTTCATATTTGTCCATGAGCGGTAATGCTTTATAAGAACCATCAGCAAAAAATAGGGTAACTTGATTTGTATCTACTGCGAAACCAGCTCCAGCTTGGGTAATATCATTGGCTACAATAAAATCTAAGTTCTTTTGAATTATTTTTTTGGTTGCATTTTCTTTTAAGTCATTGGTTTCTGCGGCAAAACCCACCAGAATTTTGTCTTTTTTATTTTCACCAATATATTTTAGAATATCTGGATTTCGTTCAAGTACTATCTTCAGATCTTCATCCTTTTTCTTGATCTTTTTTTCGGAAAAAATCTTGGGCCGGTAATCGGCAACAGCTGCTGCCATAATAACAATCTCGTTTTGGTCTAAATTTTCCTGAACTGCCTGAAACATATCTAAGGCAGATTCTATTTTTATTAAATTAACCTGGGGTGAACATTTTAAATTAGTAGGTCCGCTAATCAAGGTTACTTGAGCCCCTTTTCTCGCGGCCACTTCAGCTAAAGCATAACCCATTTTGCCAGAACTATGATTAGTAAGATAACGAACAGGATCAATCTTTTCTTTAGTAGGCCCTGCTGTTATTAATATTTTATGACCTGCTAATATTTGTTCCTCCAAAAGCTCCTGACAAACTCTGGCAACTATTGCTTCTGGCTCTGCCATTTTTCCTTTACCAGTATAACCACAAGCCAAATTACCTATCACAGGATCTATGAAATCATATCCTCTGGCTTTTAGTCTGGTAATATTCTCTTGGACAATTTTATTTTCATACATATGTATATTCATGGCGGGGGCAAATAATACTTTGCCTCGGGTCGCCATTAGGGTGGTACTCAGGAAATCATCGGCAATTCCATGGGCTACTTTGCCTATTATATTAGCCGTTGCTGGGGCTATTAAAAATAAATCTGCTTTATCTGCTAAAGAAATATGTTCTACTTCCCAAGTTCCTGGCTCTTCAAACATAGAAGTTACTACTGGATTATTGGAAAGAGTTCTTAAAGTTAAAGGGCTAATAAACTCCTGCGCATTTTGGGTCATTACACAGTAAACATTAGCCCCTTTTTTCTTTAACCTACTTACTATTTCAGCAGATTTATAGGCTGATATACCTCCTGTAATCCCTACAACAATGTTCTTTCCTTTTAGCATATTAAAAACTCCCATGGTAAAAATATTTCAGCTTATTTACTTGATACCGGATTTTGTTCTTTCGTACTTGATTTTATCCGCTGCTATTTCATATAAGGCCTGAGTAACTGGCTTTTTAGAATCGGTCTCAACTAAAACTGGAGCACCTTCCACTATACTCCGGGCTCTTTTGGCAGCAGCTACTACTAATGAATATTTGCTATCAACTTTGGTTATTAAAATATCTATTGAAGGCTTATTCATAAAATCCCCCTAATCTTTAAAAATATTTTTTATTATATTATATTCATAAATAAAAATTGTATATTTAGAGATAACAATGGTGCCTTTGTACTTTGCATTTTTCTGCAATAATAATAGCTTTTACCTTTTCCACCGCTTTACTTACTTCATCATTAACTACCACATAGTCATAATATTCTAGGGCAGAAATTTCTTCTTGAGCGGAACTAATTCTTTTTTCAATCTCGTACATTTTCTCAGTACCCCTTTGGGTTAAACGCCGTTCTTGTTCCTGCATAGAGGGTGGTAAAATGAAAACATATACGGCATCAGGTTTTTTCTTTTTCACCTGTTTTGCCCCTTGAGGGTCAATTTCCAAAATACAATCCTTACCCTGAGCTAATACACCTTGCACATAATCTATTGGGGTCCCATAATAATTATCATAGACCCTAGCCCATTCTAAAAATTCATTTTCTCTTATTTTCTTTTCAAAAGTTTCTTTATTAAGAAAAAAATAATCTTTACCGTGGACTTCTCCTACCCGCGGGGCTCTAGTTGTAGCCGAAACGGAATACTCAATGGGTATCTCTTTTTGGAGTCTTTTACAAATTGTGCCTTTCCCCGCTCCAGAAGGTCCAGAAAGCACAAGTAAAATACCTTCATTATTTTTCACAAAAGTACAACTCCTTTAATCTGCCTGTTCTTCATTTTGATTAGCCTGGTCTTTAAGGTTTAAACGATGAGCTACAGTCTCTGGCTGAACTGCTGATAAAATAACATGATTACTATCGGTTATGATCACTGCTCTAGTACGGCGACCGTAGGTAGCATCAATTAAAACTCCCCTATCCCTTGCCTCTTGAATAACCCTTTTTATAGGTGCGGATTCAGGGCTTACTATGGCGATTATTCTATTAGCTGCAACAATATTCCCAAAACCGATATTGATAAGCTTAATATCCATTTTTTCCTCCCCTGAAAATATCACTCTATATTTTGGACTTGCTCTCTAATTTTTTCCAGTTCACTTTTCCCCTCTACCACCAACTGGCCAATTTCCATATCATTGGCTTTAGATCCTATGGTATTCATTTCCCTGTTCATCTCTTGAACTAGAAAATCTAATTTGCGACCCACAGGTTCATCTAGAGCCATTGATTTGGTGAACTGTTGAAAATGACTTCTTAGTCTGATAATTTCTTCGGTAATGTTGGACTTATCTGCAAAATAAACTATTTCCTGATTAAGTCTTTGCTCATCCAATTCATAATCCGTTAATAATTCTTTAATGCGATTTTGAAGTTTTTGTCTGTACTCCTCAACAACTAAGGGGCTGCGCTGATAAATTTGCTCACTTAGTTTTTGTAATAAATCTATCCTCTTTAACAGGTCATTTTTTAAGCTTTCCCCTTCAGTTTTGCGCATTTCTACAAGTTGTTCTAATCCTTGGATTAAAGCCTTTTGTAATATTTGCCAAACCTGTTCTAAATCCTCCTCTACCTCTTCTAGCTTGATTACTTCTGGTAAGCTGACCAGCTGAAAAACATTGATATCTGGAGATATTTGAAGATTATCAGCCAAATCCTTCAAAGATTCATAATAAGCCACAGCAATTTCTTTGTCAACCTTAATCTCGGGCTTTTGTTCACCTAATTCTTCAACCTTGATGAAAATATCAACCCTACCTCTTTGAATAAATTTCTGGACAAATCTGCGAATATTTTCTTCTAGCATTGCATACTGTCTGGGTTGTCTAATAAAAACCTCTAAGTATCTATGATTAACCGATTTTATTTCTACAGTAAATTGCTTAGATAAGCCTTGAGCTTCTCCCCTACCATATCCTGTCATACTTTTGCTCATCCAATTATCCCCCTAAAGTTTAATCTCTTCTTACTTCCTTTATCGTATATAGGTTAACCAAAAAAATTGGTGCCCAACAAGGTATAATAAAGAAATTCAATTTTAATAATAAATTTCCTCCTTATATTTAAAATAAAAGACATGGATTGTAAATAAACCCATGTCCTGTCTAATTATGATCTTACATATACAAAATGTCTTAAATACATTTTTTTTAGACTTCTATAGGCACCTTGGAGAAGTGTTGTTCCACCCGAAACCCCTAAAATTACTGCCCAATGGATCAATTCCAATGGATATGTTTTGAATATAGGTTGGAAAAACGGGAGATAAAGTACCATCAGATGCATTAATATTGAACAGCTTACTGCCGCCACTAGAAACATATTGGTAAATATTCCAATCTCGAAAATTGAGTACCGTTCGGATCTACAATCAAAAACATGGAATAATTGTGAGAAAACTAAAGTTGTAAAAGCCATAGTTCTAGCTATAGTTAAATTTGCACTTAATTGGAACCCAAGAGTAAATACTAATAAGGTACCCACACAAATTAGAGAACCTCTAACCATAATCCGTCGAGCTAAACCATAGGCAAAAATGCTTTCCTTGGGGTGACGAGGTTTTCGTTCCATAATATCAGGATCACCTTTATCAACACCCAAGGCCATAGCTGGTAAGCCATCAGTGACAAGATTAACCCATAAGATTTGGATAGGTAGTAGAGGTAAGGGTAGAGCTAATAAAGCCGCAAAAAACATGGTTAGTACTTCACCAACATTACAGGAGAGTAGGTATCTAATAAATTTACGAATATTATCATAAATTCCTCTCCCTTCTTCAATGGCACTAACTATAGTGGCAAAATTATCATCGGCTAAGATCATCGCGGAAGCTTCTTTGGTTACATCAGTGCCCGTAATGCCCATTGCTATACCAATATCGGCTTCTTTAACAGCGGGAGCATCATTAACTCCATCTCCAGTCATAGCCACCACATGGCCTTTTTCCTTTAAAGCCTTAACAATTCTTAACTTATGCTTAGGAGATACCCTGGCATATACAGCTACCTTATTTATAATTTCACCTAATTTTTTATCACTTAGGCTGTCTAACTCGCCCCCCGTTAAAACTATACTATCTTCTTCAAGAATATTAAGTTCTTTAGCTACAGCACCAGCAGTTATTTTATGATCCCCAGTAATCATTACAGTTTTTATTCCTGCATTCCTACATACAGCAATAGCTTTGATAGCTGAAGGCCGAGGAGGATCAATCATACCCGTTAAACCTACAAAAATTAAATTTTCTTCCAATGAATCTTCATTTTCCTGGAAGTTCATTCTTTGTCCTAATTCTTTATAGGCAAGGCCTAAAACCCTTAAGGCTTCTTCGGCCATTTTATCATTATAAGTTAATATTTTTTGTTTTATTTCCTTAGTTAAGGGGGTAACTCGCCCCTCCCACATAACATACTTACATTTCTCTAAGATTACATCAGGAGCACCCTTAGTATATACTTTGACTTTACCCCAGGAGTCTTCATATACTACCGACATTCTCTTTCTTTCAGAATCAAAGGGAATTTCATATACCCTTTTTTCTTTCTTTTCAAGCTGTTCCCTCCACAGACCTCCTTTGGCTGCTAAAACCAATAATGCCCCTTCCGTAGGATCACCTGATATTTGCCAAGGATTTTCCTCCTTACGAAATAATCCCTTAATTATTATATTATTCTTTTTCAAAATGGAATTGTTGCATAAGGCCGCTATTTTTAGACCTAGCTCTAGGGTTTGTTTATTTCTTTTTTGCTGTAAGGGTTGAAATTCACCACGAGGTTCATAGCCTTCTCCACTAATCTCTAGTAGCTCATCACTAATAAGAATTTTTCTTACTGTCATTTCATTTTGAGTTAAGGTTCCAGTTTTATCGGAACAAATTACCGTTGCGCATCCTAAAGTTTCTACTGCAGGAAGCTTCCTGATAATAGCTCTTCTTTTAATCATCTTTTGAACACCCACTGCTAAAGCAATGGTTACAATAGCTGGTAAGCCTTCTGGAATGGCAGCCACTGCTAAACTAACCCCAGTAAGAATCATTTGATAAAAGTCTTCGCCCCTCAAAATTCCTGTTAAAACAACAATAATTACTATTATCAAGCAAAATAGCACTAGCCATTTTCCTAATTGCTCTAATCTTTTTTGTAAAGGGGTTTGTTCCTCACTAACCTTTTGAATCAGCCCTGCAATTTGCCCCATTTCTGTAAGCATACCTGTATCGGTTACAACAGCTAAGCCCTTACCCCTAGTAACAATGGTACCCATATAAGCCATGTTTCTCCTATCTCCAAGGCCAGTATTGAGTTCATATATGGAACTAGAATTTTTCTTAACAGGTACCGATTCCCCAGTGAGGGTTGATTCTTCAATTTCCATTTGATATGCCTCTAAGAGTCTTAAATCAGCGGGAATAATATCGCCAGTATTTAAAATCACTATGTCCCCTGGGACTAACTCTTTAGCTGATATTTTTGTTTCTTGTCCAGACCTTAATACCCTAGCCTCTGGGGCAATAAGTTTTTTTAAAGCTTCCATGGATTTTTCTGCTTTATATTCTTGAATAAAACCTAGAAATGCATTAAGCACTATAATAGCCATTATTGTTATAGCATCTGCATATTCACCTAAAAGCCCAGAAATACAGGTTGCTGCTAATAATACCATAACCATAAAATCTCTAAATTGATTGAAAAAAATTATTAGAGGAGAAATTGGTTTTTGTTGGGTCAACTGATTATATCCGACCAGCTCTAGACGACGTTTTGCCTCCTCTTGGCTTAAACCTTTTTCTGGTTCCACCATTAGTTCATCTAAAACATCTTCTTGAGCCCGAGAATACCAAGGTTTATTCTCCATATATTTTTCCCTCACTTTATTTCAGTACTAGATAAATCTTATTCAGAATGGAAGAGAAAAATGAGTATTACTTAAATTCTTGTGTTATACTCTGGAAGTGGAGGTGATTAGATGTCCCTTGATGGAATATGTATTAGAGCTCTTGTAGATCATTTAGAAAATGAAATTATAGGAGGCCGAGTTGATAGGATTCACCAACCAGATAAATATACAATAATCCTAAATATTAGATTGCTTAAAAAAAATGTCCGACTTTTACTATCCTCCCATCCTCAAAGCGGGAGATTCCATATCACAGAAAAAACCAGGGAAAATCCTCTGCACCCTCCCATGTTTTGTATGGTACTTCGTAAACACTTAGAGGGTGGCAAATTAATTAGTATTAAACAAATGGGCTTTGAGCGGGTTGTGCATTTTACCTTTGCTACCATAGATGAATTAGGTCAAAGGGCCACGAGGACCTTAATTGGAGAATTTATGGGTAAACACAGTAACTTAATACTGGTAAACCCTGAAAATAATATTATCTTGGATAGTATTAAGAGACTAAATCATAGTATTAATCAATACAGAGAGGTTTTGCCAGGGGTTACCTATATTACCCCTCCCCCTCAGGATAAACTTGCCCTCACAGAAATTAAAGAGGAGCAGTTTGTAGAAAATTTATTAGGAATCTCTCCTAATAAATCAGTAGCTAGAGGCTTATTAAGTATACTTTCTGGGGTTGGCCCTCAAACTGCCCAAGAACTGTCCATAAGAGCAGGTTTAGATGGTGACACTAAATTAGAATTTTTAGGACAATATGATTATAGTCGTCTTTGGCAGGAAATTATCTGGCTGAAGGAGCTAATCATCAATAGGGATTATCAGCCCACTCTCGTCCAAGATGAAAATCAAAAAACCATAGCCTTTGCCCCCTTTGTTCTGGAGCAATATAAACAATGGCAGCAGAAAGAATTTTCCAATATGAGTCTCCTTGTAGAATATTCAATAGGGGAAATGGAAGATAATAATTTATTGAAGCAAAAGGTTTTGGATTTAGATAGAATTATTTCCAAGGAATTAGAAAGAAATGCTAAAAAACTGGCTATTCAATTGGATAAGATTGCCCAAGGAAGAAGTTCCGAACAGTATAGAATTTGGGGAGAGCTAATTACAGCCAACCTTTATTGCCTCAAGCAGGGAACTATGGCCTCTGTTTCCAATTTTTATTCTGAGGAACAGGAACAAATAGAGATACCCCTTGACCCTCACCTTACTCCTAATGAAAATGCCCAGTTGTATTTTAAAAAATATAATAAAGCCAAGACTGCCATGACCAAAGCCTCGGAACAGATGGAGATAATTCAAAGGGAAATATACTATTTAGAAAGTATCAAAAGTAGTTTAGATAGGATAGAAAATCTTCATGATTTGCAAGAGGTTCGCTGGGAGCTAGAAGATGCAGGTTATGTAAAAGCTAAACCGCTAAAAAATAACAAATCAAAAAATAAGGAACAAAAAAGTAATCCTCTCAAGATTAATTATGGTGGTTGGACCATTTATATAGGTAAGAATAATATTCAGAATGACTATGTAACCTTTAAAATTGCTAAGAATGCTGATCTTTGGCTGCATGTTAAAGATATCCCCGGTTCCCATGTTGTTCTAAAAAACCCTGAGCGGAAAGAAATACCAGATAACATTTTGGAAACTGCTGCCACCCTAGCGGCCTATTTTAGCAAGAGTCGTCATTCTTCCCAAGTACCCGTGGACTATACTTTTAAAAAAAATGTGAAAAAAATAGGTGGGGCTAAACCAGGCATGGTAACCTATGAGCAACAAAAAACGATTTTTGTTACTCCTACAGAAGAGTTTATCCAAAAAATAATGAAGAAACAATTATAAACAACAAAAATTATGGGAACACCTTAAAGGCGTTCCCTATTTTAATTTACTTAATTTATCAACATAACTCGCTGCAGAAAGTCCAGCAACTGTACCCTCTCCCACAGCCTTGGCCAATTGATAAGGTGCTCCTGTACAATCTCCTGCCGCAAATATACCCTCTATATTTGTGGCCATACTTCTATCTACTATTATGGCATTTTTCTCAATCTGTAAGCCAGGTAAAATCTGAGCTGGAGGCACACTTTCTCTAATAATAAATAGTCCATCTAATTCTAAAGTCTCCCCTTCAGTCTCTAACCCTTGTAACTTTTCTTTGCCTAAAATAGATTTAGGTTTAGCTTTTACGACCTTAATATTATCTTTTAATTCTCCTAAACCCTCATATAAAGGAAGATAAGTTATTTCTTGGGCTAAATCAGCTAAAAAATTAGCTTCTTCTTCTCCCTCTTTGGTATAACCAATTACTGCCACTCTTTTACCTTTGTATAGAGGCCCATCACAGGTTGCACAGTAACCTACTCCTTTACCCAATAAGCTTTCTTCTCCTGGAAGGTATCTAGGGTTTTGTAAGCCAATAGCCAAAATTAAAGCTTTGGCACTAATCATCTTCCCTTTAGAAACCACAGTTATATTACCTGGGGCTGGGTAAATATTATCGATCCTTTGTTTCTCTATGCTAATACCTAAACTTCTCACATGTTCCAAATATTTCTGGCGTAATTCTTCACCAGTTATATCCCAAAAACCTAAATAATTAGATATATGGGGTGCTTTGTTTAATTTAGGGCTACAAAAATCCCCCCCATAGATAAGGGTTTTTTTATTTCTAATAGTTGTGTTAATTGCTGCAGAAAGCCCCGCGGGGCCACATCCCACAATTAATATATCTGTATTTACAATTTCCATTAAGTTTCACCACCTTTTATTATTTTTCTTTGTCCTTGGTTTTTATATACTCCAATTCGGTGTTTTTTAAACTAGATCTTTTAAAATTGAAATTCCTACCAATATTTACATGTAACCTTCTGTAACTAATTTTAGCCTAATTTCATATTACAACATAAGGAAAAAGTTATGGAAAGGAGGCTTTTCTTCTATTCATTAAATATTTTTGGAGGGGTAAGTGGTGAAAGACTTGTTAAAAAAAGAAGATTGGTGGGCTATTTGGTTTGGATTTATTATCATTATCCTAGCCATACTTAGTAAATTTACTGGAGCATTTAGTTTTCTCAGTGTTAAACCTAAAACCTGGGGAGATAACGGTATTACTATAATGCAAGCAATGGATGGAAATTTTCCAAAAATATTTTTTGTTTTGCTTTTTTTAGCCTTAATGTTTGCTATGGGCTTGAAGATTATGGGAGGAAGTTCCATAAAAAAATATTTACTCGCCTTCCCAGCCTTGTTTGGGCTCACCTATATAGCTGAATTAATTTCTGCACAGGCTACCATGAAGTATTATGGTTTGGGTTATGCCCTGTGGGCTCTAGTAATCGGCTTAATAATCAGTAATACTATTAAAACTCCCGAATGGTTAAAGCCTGCACTCAAAACAGAAATGTATATTAAAACTGGTTTAGTATTATTAGGAGCAAGTGTTCTTTTTAATAATATTCTAAGGCTTGGACTTTATGGTTTGGGTATAGCTTGGTTTGTAACACCCTTAGTGGTGGTATTTATGTGGTATTTTGGTACTAGAATATTAAAGATAAAAAGTAAATCTTTAGTAATTACTATTGCCACCGCCACTTCTGTCTGCGGAGTTTCAGCTGCTATTGCAGCAGCTGCTGCCAGTAAAGCTAAGAAGGATGAACTGACCTTTGCCGTAGGTTTAAGTCTAATTTTCACGGTAATAATGATGGTCTTCATGCCCCTAGGTATAAAGTTTTTGGGCATGGATCCTCTGATGGGCGGAGCTTGGATAGGTGGGACTATCGATTCAACTGGTGCTGTAGCCGCTGCTGGAGCTATGCTAGGAGATGTGGCCTTAAAGTCAGCCACTATAGTTAAAATGATTCAAAATGTACTGATAG
>JAAZJU010000230.1 GCA_012800195.1 Clostridia bacterium | reverse complement strand
TTAAGGGGAAACTAACATGGCTGGCCAAAGGAAATCCTGTTTGTGGGAGTTCTAGAGGTAAGATCCTAAAACACAAACTACACTCGTAGATGCTCAAGTGGCTGGTCTTTCGGACAGGGGTTCGATTCCCCTCACCTCCACCAAATTTTATATATGGCGACGTAGCCAAGTGGTAAGGCAAAGGACCGCAAGTCCTTGATCCCCTTGTTCAATTCAGGGCGTCGCCTCCATAAAAAAGCCTAAGTTTACTTATGAAAGTAAGCTTAGGCTTTTATTTATTTAGACTGCTATATTTCTTCTATATTTAGCCGATATAGATATAAAGGATATAAAATTTTCCAAGGAGGGATATCAATGATAAACAAAGTGACAGGAAATATACCCGTTACCCAGAACTATGAACCTAAAGAGAAGCAGGAAATTCGGGATACAGGTACTTTGAAAGAAGATAATAAAGATGTTATTTTGGAGTTAAACAAGGAAGCAGAAAAACAAAATATAACCTATAGCAAACCAAAAAGTAAGAATATAGATCATAATGAGATTAATAGGTTAATAGCGGAAGCTGAAAAATCCTATCAAGGCTTACGAGAGCTTGTCCAAAAATTAATTAGTAGGCAAGGGAAAAAGATAGAAGATCTTCTTTCTGGCAAAGAAGTACTAATGGTAGACGAAGAAACCAGAGTTAAGGCTCAGGAAGCTATTTCTGAACATGGTGAGTGGGGTGTACAAGCAGTCAGTGACAGGTTAGTAGCCTTTGCTAAAGCCATCAGCGGCAATGATAAAGCCAAACTTGCTGAAGTGAAAGGAGCCATCGAAAGAGGCTTTAAAGAAGCAGAAAAAATATTTGGTGGTCAGTTGCCGGAAATAAGCTACAAAACTTATGATGAAACTATGAGAAAGTTGGACGAATGGGCTAATAGTGAAGATTAAAATATTACTTGCATTAGTGAGGAGGAATAAATATGCCTTGGTCACCTTCTTTATCTGTTGGTGTGGACATGATCGACGAACAGCACAAGTTATGGTTTGAACATGCAGAAAAACTTTTTGAAGCGGGGAAAAATAGGCAGGCAAAGGAATACATTGGGGAATTGCTAGAGTTTTTAGATATCTATACAAAAAAACATTTTGCCGATGAAGAAGAGTATATGCTTAGGATTGAATATCCGGGATATGACGAACAAAAAAGGGCTCACACTGCTTTTATTGCTCAATTAGACAAATTGCGTAAGGACTATCATACATCCGGAGGCAACATCACTGTGATTATAAATGCCAATCAACTAGTAATTAATTGGCTTACAAAGCATATCTCTAATATGGATAAAAAAATAGGGGAGTTTGCCCAGCAAAAAGGATGACATACAAAGGCCTAAGTTTACTTGTGAAAAGTAAGCTTAGGCTTCTTATTTTTGTTTATAACCTTTTTCCCGAGCTTTTTCCGCTCTTTCTTTTTCTATTAGTTTTAAAGCAAAATCCAGATGTGCTTCCAGGGACGATTTTTCTTTTTCGGTTAAATCTGGAACTTTCTTAAGAAAATCGTCCAGGGAGTATTCACTAGATTTTTTGTATTTTGCAGAAGCTTCTCTAAGTTTATCAGCAGGAAGTTTTTCGTCAGTAAGTCCTAATAGCCAATCAACAGAAACATTAAAGTAGGAAGCCAATTTGGTTTTAAAATCATCACTTGGAGAAGTCTTGTTGTTTTCATATAAAGAAATAGAGTATTTTGTTAAGCCAAAGATTTTACCCAATTCTTCTTGGGTTAAATTGTTTTCTTTCCTAATTAATTTAAGTCTTTCACCTAGTGTTGACATATATCCTCCCACCAATAAGTTTAAGATTTTTAAACTAAGATAATTATAATACTTTCAGAAGTTCTAGTAAATATAGTTGAAAGATTAGCAACATTTTTTGGTAAAAACCATTGACTGTAGAGAAATATTCAACTAAAATGGGGTTAAGTTAAAAATATTCCATAAAAAGGGTTGGATACAATGAATATGGCAAAACTGCATGCCCTTAGAAAAACTAAGGGGTATACTCAAGAGCAAATGGCACATAAATTGGGATATAAAGATAAAAGTAGTTATTGTCATATTGAAAAAGGAAATGTAAAAATCACATTAGAGTTATTACAAAAAATATGCGAGATATTGGAAGTTGATATAAAGGATATATTATAAAAAAAGTTATAACCCTAGAGAGCTATATGAATATGTTAGTGCTAATTTTGGTTGATAGCCAGGTTAATTTGACTAAAGGGGGGAGGTCAGTTGGTTACTTTAGAGCAAATAAAAAAAGAGCAAGAAGGGCTAGTCATATTATATGAGCAATCTAAATATTTTTTAGATGCAGAGATATTAAGAAAAAGCCAGCAACTGGACAAAATGATCGTTTCATACTTAAATCAACAAATAAAAAAAAGGATGAAAGAATAGGTCGGACTGCCTAAGTTCACTAATTGTGAATTTAGGTTTTTTATTTGTAGTTTATAAAATAGTTTTCTCAAAAAAGGTTTAGACAACAAAATATATGGGTAATATTAAATTCAGTGTTTAAAAAAAGTGATTGGAGCACAAGAAAAAAATACTGAAAATTACCAATATTAAGCAAATTATACTTAGGAACCTAAGTATGATAATAAAAAAACAAATGGGAGGCTAAAGAATATGCATGAAGGTAGAATCAGATGCAAGGAATTATTAAGTAAAATTATTTCTGCAGAAGATGCAGCAAGCCTGATTAAGGATGGTATGACTGTAGCTACCAGTGGGTTTACCCCCTCGGGTTACCCAAAGGCTGTACCCTTAGCTCTGGCAAAGCAAGCAGAAGAAGGAAGAAAAGTTAGGATTAATCTTTGTACTGGGGCTTCTGTTGGTGACGAGCTGGATGGTGCTTTAACAAGAGCAGGAGTTATAGCTAGGCGTTTACCCTATCAAACCAATGGAGATCTCCGTAAAGCTTTAAATACTCCTGAGGTTAATTATCAAGATCTTCATTTAAGTCATGTTCCACAACAGGTTCGTTATGGTTATTATGGCAATATTGATGTTGCAATTGTTGAGGCTTGTGCGATTACTGAAGAAGGTCATGTTGTTCCTACAACTTCAGCTGGTGTCTCATCTTATATCCAAGACGCTGATTTTGTAATTGTAGAATTAAATGTCAGACAACCTAAAGAATTAGAAAAAATGCATGATATCTATATCCCCCAAGATCCCCCTAATCGCCAACCAATACCTTTGTTAAAAGCTGGCGACAGGATAGGAACTCCATATGTTCCTTGTGGACCTGAAAAAATTGCTGGGATTGTTATCACCGATATTCCTGATGCAGTTCGTCCTTTGGCCCCCATCGATGATGTTAGTATGGCAATTGGTGAAAATTTAGTTAATTTCTTTAAAGCTGAGGTAGCAGCTGGACGCTTACCTAAAAATCTATTGCCTTTACAATCAGGAGTTGGAAATGTAGCTAATGCTGCAATGGCAGGTCTATTGAGATCAGATTTTGAAAACTTACAATTTTATTCAGAGGTTATTCAAGACTCCGCTATGGATTTGATTGATGCTGGTAAATTTGTAGTTTGCTCTGGTACAGCTTTAACTCCATCAGAGGAAGGTTTAAAACGTTTGCTAGATAACATTGACTTCTATAGTGATCAGATAATTTTAAGACCACAAGAAATTAGTAATAACCCAGAGATTGCTCGCCGCCTGGGTGTAATCAGTATGAACACTGCTATCGAAGTTGATATTTATGGACATGTAAACTCTACTCATATTATGGGGACTAATATGATGAATGGTATTGGTGGCTCTGGTGACTTTACTAGAAATGCTTACCTATCAATCTTTACAACTACTTCCTGTGCTAAAGGTGGGGCTATTTCCAGTATCGTACCAATGTGTTCCCATATTGACCACACTGAGCATGATGTGAATGTTATCGTAACTGAATACGGTGTTGCGGATTTAAGAAATAAATCTCCAAGGGAAAGAGCCCTGGAAATCATCAACAATTGTGCTCATCCTGATTACAAACCTCTGTTAATGGAATATTATGAAGAAGCACTTAAAGCTACCAAGGGTGCCCATACTCCACATTTAATTGGGCACGCTCATGATTTCCATAAGCGTTTTGTTGAAACTGGTACAATGAAAAAATAAGATTTTTTAGATTTTATCTTACTACCTCCTTCCTATTATCAAAGCCTAAGTTTACTTCATAAGTAGACTTAGGCTTTGGTTTTGTGGCAATATAAAATTTCAAATTACAGTATATGTCTCGCAAATAAAGGTCATATTTAGTAATGGGACATACTTATGTTATAATAGGCCCAAAAGAAAAGTAAAGGATGTTATAAATGAATAAATTTGTTGCCCATCCCTGGCATGGTATACCTTTATATGATAAAGAACCCAATGTTGTCAATGCCTTTATCGAAGTAACTCCCAGTGATACGGTTAAATATGAATTGGATAAAACCACTGGTCTATTGGGTATTGATCGACCTCAGTTGTTTTCCAATATTTGCCCCACTTTGTATGGGATGTTACCTCAAACCTATTGTGGTCAAAGGGTAGCAGAGATATGTAGTACTAAGTTTGGGAGAAAGGATATTGTAGGGGATGCAGACCCACTAGATATATGTGTTTTAACAGAAAAACTAAT
This sequence comes from Clostridia bacterium, assembly GCA_012800195.1. Taxonomy (GTDB): domain Bacteria; phylum Bacillota; class Peptococcia; order Peptococcales; family BICA1-8; genus JAAZJU01. The sequence continues at coordinate 7,634 of JAAZJU010000230.1, read as the reverse complement.
AACTACTGGTAATATTTTGCTTAGGGCTATTCCAATAGGTGGAATTAAGCTTATAGATAATAACGAAGCAGATGATAAAATAGTTGCCGTCTTAAAGGATGATGCCCTTTATGGAGACTGGCAGGATATAAGCCAATGTCCTAGTAAGGTCTTAGAAAGACTAGAACATTATTTCTTGACATATAAAAAAGCCCCTAACAGTAAAGGCAATAAATGCGAAATAATAGACATTTATGGCAGGGAAGAGGCTTTAGAATTAATTAAGTTAGCTAGTGAGGATTATCAGGAAAAATTCCATGGATAGTATTTGGTTTAAAAATCTATATATTGTTTGAATAACATGGGGTCAGGTAACTATTAGAGTTAACTGACCCCATTATTATGATTAATTTACTGTTATTTGAAATTCAGTTTCTAAATTAACACTTTCTTTTAAATCCGGGTCCAAATGAAAGTCGGTATAAGCCCTAAAGGTATAATTGCCCTTGGGAAGCCTTAATTCTTTTTCCGAGAAATACTGTTCCCAAAATTTAGCCTTAGGATCATCTTGGCTAAAACCTCCGTTTTTTACAAAAGGTAGGGTGTAGACCTCACCTTTTTTGAGCTCTGTAGTTTTCAAGATGGATAGGGCTATTCCTTGACTATAATAATCCGTACCATCAAAAATGGTATAGTTAAAGTAGGGGTCCCCAGACCAGATAGTGATGGCATCCTCTGTTCCTATATATTCAATAGTGGAGTATAGCTTTATTTCCTCATTTTCTTTAAAATCTAGTTTATCTATATAAGTCATGATTCTAAAATTTTCATTCTCTGCTACGAATACCTGTTGTTCTACCAATGTAATGGAATAGGTACTGTTGATCTGGGCAGGGTAACTTTCGGCTATTGCCCCACTATAAGCAATTTCCACTCGTTGGCCGATTTCTATATCCTCTACAGCTAGGGTTCCAGAGTCTCCAGCCTTCAAGATGGTTTCCTCACTGATGTGGATTACAATTTTATCAGCGGAGCTTAATTCCTTAGATCCTGGTTGGGGCTCTACCAGTAGACTAGTACCATTATTCTCCAGCACTTCAGCCATAAAGGTTACTCCATCCTTATTTTCCTGATCCTCGTTCCTCTCACTACCAGCACAACCAGTGATTAGGGTTAAGATTAGAAGGGAACATAAAAAAACCCACAAATATTTCTTCATCTAAAATTCCACCTTTTTTTAAAGTTTATTATTAGACGATAGTAATTTGATATTGTTCCGCTTTTTGGCATGCAATGTCTATAAAGCAAAAATCAAAATTTCTTAACAGTAAAAATAAAGGTTAATACCTGGCGGGGTAGACACACCATGTTTAACTAACTCATATATTATTAACCAAGGTACTTACACGTATTTGAGAAAGCTTGGGCTTTCTATTTTCTTTTAAAGAAAGTCGGTGATATATGTGGAGGAAAAACCGATTATTGGCATAATGTCTACTACACTTCGACCATGGCCTTTATTTGATCTCAATAAAAACCCTCGATTTCGGCTGCTGGTTTTTACAAAAAAGGGCATAAATTGGCGTGAAGAAAGTATTAGCGGATTAGCTTTTGAGGATAATAATTGGAAAGAAAAAACACTTCCTTTTCCCAATGTGATTTACAATCGACTTTATACCTCAAACAATAAAATTGCAAGAAAATTCGAAAGAAAAATAGGAAAAGGTAAGGTATTTAACTATATAACTAGATTTAACAAATGGACTATTTATAAGATACTAAAACAAAGTACAGTAGCAGAATTTTTACCTAGAACATACTTTTATCGTAGTAATTATCTTATAGATTTATTGAGAAATGAACAGATGTTAATTCTTAAACCATGTCAAAGCTATTTAGGAAGCAATGTATATCTGCTTAAATTAATAAATAATAGTAATTTTCAATTATACTATAGGACTAATATTCCCAGGTTAACAACCACAGATGGAGATGAATTTAAAAAATATGTAAGAGGCTTAACTCAGAAGAATTTTATATTACAGCAATTTATTGAGTTTGATAAAATAAACGACAAAATTTATGATATTCGAATGTTAGTGCAGAAAAATGAAAATGGTCAATGGACTGTATCTGGAGGATTAAGTAGAATTTCATACACAAATTACTATATAACAAATTATAGTAGTAAAATTATTAGCTTAGAATCATTGTTGGAAAGCAAGCCTCTATTGAAAAATACCATTGAACAGATTAAAAGCATTTGTCTAATTACTGCTGAAACATTAGAAAGTAAGCTTGGGCACTTGGGGGATATTGGTGTGGATTTTGGTATTGATCAAGAGGGGAAATGTGGGATTATTGAAGTTAATGGGAAAACTCAAAAATTATTGGTTGATAGAACAAAAAATGCTGATCTAATTAGAGCAGCTTATTTAAAGCCCATTGAATATGCAAATTTTTTAACAAAGCTATAAGCATTTCATCTATTAAAACAATCCTAGTTTTTTCGACATATTATATATTGATAGCATTTGCTATATGATATATTGATTGAAAGGGTGATTATAATGGGTTTTGTTAAATGTGAATGTTGTGAGGAGTTTCAAAGATACTATGAAAGAAATGAGGCAGTCAGAGTTTGGGTAAGGGATGTAGTAGATTATACTCCAGCCAATCAACCACCATTTGGCTTAGACGGAAGTGGTGTATTCCGGATAGCAGAAATTGGGTGTAACTGCATGGTCTTGATTATGCTTAATCCCGAAGAAAATTACAGTCCATGGCGAGAGTATGTGGTCAAATGTAAAGATATCGTTGCCATGCGGGGAGGTCCATTAAACATCAATAATGGTTAAAGTTTAAATTGTTATGTATAGGTTTGGGTGAATACCCAAACCTATTTTACTTTTTTAAGGGTGTTTTCAAAAAAATCTAAAGCTTGAGCTACTGCCTGATCCATATTTAAATACTGGTAAGTTCCTAGTCTACCGATAAACCAGATGTTTTTTATTTTTTCTGCTTCAGTTTGGTATTTCTGATAAAGATTCCAATTGGAAGCTTGGGGAATAGGGTAATAAGGTTCACCCTGAGCAGTAGGATATTCGAAGGCTATTGTTGTTTTAGTATGTTTTTGTCCTGTCAGATGCTTAAATTCAGTAATACGAGTAAAATCATACTCATAGGGGTAATTAACGATGCCTGTATCTTGAAAATACTCTTGATCTAAAGTCTGAAAAGAAAATCTTAAAGAGCGGTAGGGTAGTTTACCTAATTTATAATTAAAGAAGGAATCAATAGGACCAGTATAGATTATATATTTATAAGGTATTATTTCCTTAATGGCAAGAAAATCTGTTTGTAGCATAAGATGAATATTGGGATGGTTTATCATTTTCTTGAACATTTCCGTATAACCATGCTTGGGCATCACCTGATATTTATCGGAGAAATAACGATTATCCCTGTTAGTTCTTATGGGTATCCTGGCGCAGACAGATGCATCAAGCTCACTAGGCCATAAATCCCATTGCTTCTTGGTATAATATTTAAAAAATTTACTATATAATTCCTCTCCTACTTTACTGAGTATTATTTCCTCTGAATTAGTAATAGGGGATATTTCTTTGGCTACTCCTTTAAAAAATTCCACCAATTGTTTTTCATTAAAATTAAAACCATAAAGCTCATTGATAGTATCTAAATTAATAGGGATGGGCACTTTGTGACCATCTACACTAGCAGTTACCCTTAATTCAAATATACGCCATTTAGTAAATTGAGATAAATAATCAAAAACTCGTTTATTATCTGTATGAAAAATATGGGGCCCATATTTATGGACTAAGATGCCATCTTCATTATAATAGTCATAGGCATTGCCTCCAATATGGCCTCGACCATCGATAAGTAATACTGATTTATTTAATTTACTAGCAATTCGCTCTGCTAGTACGCAGCCCGCAAATCCTGCTCCTACAATTAAAAAATCAAACATCCCATTCCCTCCAGAGGATTATGTAAATCTTTTATTTATCTTTATCCCCGTCGTATTAGTCTTTTCTTTCATTCGAAAAGTTTTGTTGTTTGCAAAAAAAGGGTTTTTAATGTGGTAATAGAGCTTTTGGTTATTCCTAAAGTTTAATCTTGTTTTTAACTGGATGGGACGCCCTGAGCTAAAAAAATCATAGCTCCAAGGTTTTTCCCTTAAGAGATCCTTATCAATATTAGTGATTTCTTGTAGGTATTCTTTTTTAAGTCGAGATATTATATGTCTTTGCTCAGAAGAGGATAGTTTCAACATATCCTCCAAATAATCGGTATAAATTGACGAAAAGTGGAACATGCGGAAGGGTTCCTTATTAACTAGATATTTGCCCTTTTCCTTTACAGTAAAATTTCTTTCCTGAAGATTCCAAGGTCCAACATTATATCCTGGATCTTTTTGAATTCTAAAGTTAAATAAGCCCGAGGCAACATCTAGCCATTTTTGCTCATTCCAAAAACCTTTCGCCGGATTAGTAATGCAATATTTGCTTAGTATTTTAGCCCACCAATGAAGAAATCCGTCAGAATCAGCCCCTCGTTTTATGGCAAAAAGTCCTGTATTAAATATTCCTGTTTTATGAATAACTGCCAAATGATATAGGGGAGCTTGTTCGTTAAAGCTTATAAAATGAGGGGATACAATAATCTCATTATTTTCTAAAAGGTCCAGTAATTCTGTAAAGGGACCAAACACTTTAGTATCAGCATCAAGAAAGATAAATTTTTGATAGTCCCTATAAGTTTCTATTAAATAAATCAAAAATTGAGCTTTACAGGCATTGCTTCCTTCCGATTGAACATATTGAAAAATAAAGCGATAGAAATCAGGAATACCTATATTTTTAGCAAGAACAATTTCATCAAAGTAAGAATATAAATTAAGACTTGTTTTAGGAATTTCTTCTTCAACAATACAGATTATGATTTTACTTCTGGGCATATATTTTTTGACCGATTGAGCCATTACCATAGCTCGGGGTAAGAAATTTGTAGTTGCTATAGTTGCAAATATAACTTCCTGTTGTTTTCCGAAGGACAATTTTTTATCCCCCCAATAGCTATTTCTATTTAGCTAGATAATAATATGGATAATATATTATATTGTAAGTAAAGGAAAAGGTAACTTTAATAAGAAAACTAAGTAAAAGAGTAAGACCTTTTACCAATCTCTAGACTGGCAAAAGGTCTTTATTAAATACAGTACACTCCTTTAATTTACTAAATTGGTGTCTCTTTAAGTTCTTTTTTTACAATAGTTAGATCAGATAGTGCCATATTTGCTTCCCTTAATACATGGTCAGCTAGTAGAGGAGGTATGATACTTAGAACAGTACAACTCTCAATTAATTTAAGAGCGGTTTGTTTAAAGTCTCTTATTCCCCGAACAGCATCTATTACTTCAGTATTGAAGCGTTTTAATCTCGGAGTTACAAAGGCATTAGGTAAACCAACTCCAATGTCTGGCGGAACTGGTCGATTAATATTCTCTGGTAACAGCCAATTTTCAAAGGTACGAGGTGCTTCCATAGATTCTAAATCCTTTGCTTGTAAGCGTAGTATTTCAAATTCTTCTGCAATATCTTGAGATTGGGAAACTAATCTTCTCTCTGATGGATCTAGAAGTTGGGCAATAAAACGGGCATGGTCGCCCATTATCCTTAACCAAAATATTTCTTCTTGTAAAGCATTTTGGGCAGGGAGAAGTACTATATTATTTTGTAGTCTGATGAGAATTGTTCTAAATCGAATAGCCTCTCTTCTTATATGATCGATTAATAGTGGATAGTTTGCTCCGCCTAACTGACATGTAATTAGTTCATTGAGCACTATTGTTTTAAAAGTAATAATTCTATTTAAGGCATCTATAACTCTTGAATTAAATCGTCTTATACTGTCTGAGGTAGGGTTAGTAAACTGACAGGCTATTTCCAATAAATTACCAAATAGTATTTCAAGATCACGGGCTTCATTAATCAAGTCTACTCTATCACAAGGTAGTCCTAGCCTAATGAATAGAGCATGTTCTTTCATAATTCGGAGCCAGAAGCGATTTTGCCTTAAGGATTCTCTAATAAAGCTCATTTTACCACTCCTTTACTATTATTTTTATAAAACAACTTATATTAATATAATATGAGGACTAACTTATAATGGATAATATTAGTACAAAATAGTTCAAATTATAAATTAAATCCATATTGACATTGCGTAGTACTAAGTGATATCATTAAATGCAAGGTAAGAAAAAAGCGAATATTCAATTTAAGGTGCCCTTTGGAAAGGGAGAATAGGGAAGACGGTTAGAAGCCGCCGCGGACCCACCACTGTAAACGGATACAAATCCCAACTATGCCACTGGAATTATTAATCTGGGAAGGCTGGGAGGAGAATGACCCGTGAGCCAGGAGACCTGCCTTAAATTTGTAGCGAATAGTCGAAAGGGGTAATTTTTCGCACTATTTTGGATGACTTTAGATGGGAAAAGTCTCTTAGTTTTTTACTAAGAGACCTTTTTTTATGTGTTAAACCTTGGTAGGATGGTTTTAGAAAGCTGGTGATTAAATGAGAAAGGAATTTAAAATCAGTCTAAGAAGGCCGGAGCACACAATTGTTAGTCTATTTATATTCCTGTTTTATATCTCCTTCATAGAAAGTTTTAGCTTATTGTTAATAACTGCGGGTATTGTTATCACCTATTCCATTATTACCTGTGACAATAAAGCTTTTATTAGATTGACCAAATCGGTACTACCCTTTGTTTTTTTATTGATTTTACCGACGGTAATTAGGTACATATTAACTGGTACATGGATGGATTTGGATTTTACAATGATGATTATTGGTAAAATCTTGATTTCGGCTATTTTATTAGGAACGATAGTTTCTAGGCATTCTGCTCTTTATCTGGTAGAGGGAATTCTAAACTTGGGCTTGCCCCCTTTATTTAATAGAATCCTGGCCCTTACTTTTAGGTATTTTCATATGGTACATGAGGATGTAAAAATAGGAAGAAAGGCTTTGACTTCTAGGGGGATAAATGAAAGAAAAGGATTATCTTCCCTCAGTATTTTTGGGGAATGGATTGGAGGTTTTTTCCTAAAGAGCACTCACCATAGTGATATGGTCTTTAATGCTATGAAATCCAGGGGTTTTCAGGGAGAAGCCAGAGAGGAAGGCATAAAGAATAAAAGATTGATTATGGAAGCAGGCATGTTAATTGCATTATTAGCAGTGGTGCTAATTATTGATTGGAAGGTGTAAGATGGTAATCAAAATTAGGGACTTAAGTTTTACTTATCCAAATAATCGTAGAGGCCTCATAGATATAAATTTAGATATTGAAAAAGGTAAAAAAACTGCAATTTTAGGGGTTAATGGTAGCGGGAAATCAACCTTACTCTATCATTTAAATGGGATTACCCTGCCACAAAAGGGTAGGGTGGAAGTACTTAATATGGAGGTGAAAGAAAAAAATCTCCGTGAAATAAGGCGACAAGTAGGTTTTTTATTTGACTTTCCCGACCATCAACTGTTTTCCACCACCGTCTATAATGATATAAAATTCGGTTTGGATAATTATAGATACCCCGAAAAGGAAAAAGACCAAC
>JAAZJU010000037.1 GCA_012800195.1 Clostridia bacterium | reverse complement strand
TAAAACTATGCCCCGATCCATAATATCGGCAGCTAATTCAGGAGGAGTCCTCTCTAAGCAAACCTTTATTGTCTCTAAAATACTAGTTATGGGATCCTGAAGAGCACTTTGAATTTCTTCAGCGTTAACAGTAATATTCTTCGGCAGACCAGTAACCAGGTCCCTACCCCTTACATCATAAGTTTCATTAGGATCCTCTAAATAGGCTGAGCCTATATTAATCTTAATTTCCTCGGCTGTTCTATCACCAATCATTAAGTTATATGTGCGTTTAATATACTGCATGATAGCATCATCCATTTCATCTCCACCAATTCTTATGGAGCGACTGGTGACAATGCCTCCTAGAGAAATAATAGCTACATCTGTGGTACCCCCACCAATATCCACTACCATATTACCAGTAGGCTCATGAACAGGTAGACCGGCCCCAATTGCAGCGGCCATGGGTTCCTCAACCAAATAAGCTTCTCTAGCCCCAGCTTGAATAGCTGCTTCCTTAACAGCTCTTTCTTCCACTGTTGTTACTCCTGAAGGTACACAAATAACAACTCGAGGTTTAGCTAAAATACTTTTGGTTTGAATGGCTTTATTAATTAGGTATTTTAGCATACTTTGAGTAACATCAAAATCTGCTATTACTCCACCCTTCATTGGGCGAATAGCCACTATATTCCCAGGAGTTCTGCCTATCATTTTCTTAGCTTCTTCTCCCACTGCCAATACTTGACCAGTATCTCTTTGGATGGCCACCACAGAGGGCTCACAAAGAACAATACCTTTCCCTTTTAAATGTACAAGACAGTTTGCGGTTCCTAAATCGATGCCTATATCCTTAGCAAAAAGCATAATAAATCTCCTCCACAAATAAATTCTCCCTGACCATGCTGTAAAGTGAAACTAAAACTCATTATAGTATTCTATATATTAGGGTTATTACCTAAATTAAGTCTTTTTCTTTTAGACTACAAAAGACTTTGTCCCCAATAATTATATGATCCAAAACCTCAATCCCCAAGATATTACCTGCTTCTATTATACGCTTGGTAATATTTATATCTTCCCTACTAGGCCTAGGGTCGCCACTAGGGTGATTATGAACTAAAATAATTGCAGCTGCACTACGCTTGATAGCTGACTTAAATAATTCGCGTGGATGTACAAGGGAACTATTCAGATTGCCTATAGAAATGGTTTCTATATTGATAACCTGATTCTTGGTATTCAACAATAAAGTTTTAAAATGTTCCCGATCATAATGGCGCATATCTTCCATCACCAGATTACTTACATCTTCTGGCGATTGGATAATTGGGCGAAGTTCTCCCCCACGCAGACTAACTCTTTTACCTATTTCAAAAGTCGCTAAAATTTTAGCAGCTTTAGCTGGACCTACCCCAGGAAAGCTAGCCAATTCTTCCAAGGACAGACTAGCTAGCCCCTTGAAACCTTGGTTTTCAGTCAAAATATTTTCGGCAACTTCTAAAGCAGTGATTCCTTTAGTACCCGTAGTTAACAAAAGGGCTAATAGTTCTCGATCACTTAAGGCCTGAACACCTAACTGATAAAGCCTTTCTCGAGGCTGTAATTCCAAAGGATATTCCTTTAATGTCAGTCTATAGGGAAGATTATTAGTCATTTCCAAACCTCCACCCCAAATTTTTCTAAACCCAGAGCGATTTTACTAAGGGGCAAGCCCACCACATTAAAATAACAACCTTCTATTTCCTCTATCAGGAGAGCCCCCAACCCTTGGATACCATAGGCACCTGCTTTATCCAGAGGTTCCTTGCTTCTAACATAAGCCTTAATTTCTTTGTCCCTCAGAGATCTAAATTTCACATTGGTAATTTCCACTTGGGTGAAATAATTGTCGGTATTTGTACCATCAACTATAGCAAACCCTGTTAAAACCTGATGCTTCTTCCCTGAAAGGCTTTTAAGCATTAGTTGGGCTTCGGCCTCATCCTTGGGCTTACCAAGAATATAGTTTTCATTGACCACTATAGTATCCGCACCAATAACTATTCCCTCTTTTAAACTATTGGCCACATCTAAGGCTTTAGCTAAAGCTACATTTTGAACCCAGATATGGGGCTTTTGCCCCTCGATATATTTTTCTTCTACTTGACTGGGGTGAACAATAAAATTCAGGCCAATTTGTTCTAAAAGTTGAGAACGGCGGGGGGAAGCTGAGGCTAATATAATCTTCACCTAAATACCTCCTATAGACGAAAGTATATAAATAATGCTAGGAGAAAACCGATAATACTGGCTAAATTTACTTTGATAAGTATGCCAATAGTTACATTAATAACAGCTAGATTGATAGTGGTTGGTTCAAAACCTATAGGAGGAAAGGAAGTTTTCAAAATTGGTAGAAAATCCCCAAAAGCTTGTCCTAATAAAGTACCAAATAATCCACCTATTATTAATAGGATAACCAAAATCCATGGGTTTTTTGCTCCGCGGGCCAAAATTATCACTCCCATGTTATATTCACAATTATTATCTTTTTAAATGGATATATTACTGTGATTAGTTTATCATTCGTGAAGGGTACAAACAAGAAAAAAGAATGTTATTGTAATAATTGGCATTATTATCACGAGGATGTAAGAATGATAATCCTAGTTTTGCAATTTAGAAAAATTTTCCTCTAGATAACTCTTTATCCAATCTAATACTAAAGGATTATCTAAAGGGACACCATCTAAATTTCCTCTAATTTCTTCGGTATCAAAGAGGAATTCCTGTCCGTCAAAAACATGTTTATATCTTAAATGTAAATTTTTATTCCCTGCAATAATTGTAACTATAGTTGCCCCTATATCCCCTAGGGGAACCCGATCAATATGACTATGCTGAAAGGAGGCTATAACCTTAGTTCCAAGACCCACTTGGGAAGTTAAAGAAAAGTCCCCTCCACATTCTAAGGCATGGGCCTGATACATAGGCAGACCTAACCCTACTCTACGATTAGTACGGCTAGTATAAAAGGGATCAAGAGCTCTCTCAATCTG
>JAAZJU010000229.1 GCA_012800195.1 Clostridia bacterium | reverse complement strand
TATTCGTCTTAAAAGTACTGGTTGAAAGGGGGACACCAGTGTGTTGGCTTTAGATGAAAAAGAGTTAATATCACTTAGTCAAAAGGGGGACATTGATGCCTTTGAGGAACTGGTAGCTAGATATGAACGTAAGGTGTACACCATTGCCTATAGATATATGGGTAATCCTGAGGATGCTAGCGATTTAGCCCAAGAAACTTTCCTCAAGGTATTTAAGTCCATTGATAAATTTAGGGGGGAATCATCCTTTTCGACCTGGATTTATCGGATAACTGCAAACATCTGTAAGGATGAGTTGAGAAAAATAAAGAGAAAACCTCAAACCTCCTTAGATCAAGAGATATGGTTGGATGAGGGTAGTGTTATTAGGCAGGTTGTGGATGAAAAACCCACACCAGATGAGGCATTTGAACAAAAAGAGTTATGGAACTATTTGCAAGATTTAATTGCAAATCTTAGCCCTGAGTATCGAATGGTAATTGTTTTACGGGATATAAATGGCTATAGCTATGAAGAAATTGCCCAAATTACTGAAACATCTTTAGGAACAGTAAAATCACGATTAAATAGGGCGAGGAAGGCTTTAAGTGAACAAATAAATTTGCTAAAGGGGGGTATTAAATGAAAAACTGTGAACAATTTCAAGAGATGTTATCGGCATATATTGATGATTTAGTGCAGCCAGACGAAAAGTCTGAATTGGAAGAGCATCTTGAAAAATGCCCCCAATGCCAACAGGAATTAAATGAATTACAAGAAACCGTCAATCTTATTCGGAGTTTACAGGGGGAAGAATTGGTTCCACCAGCTAGTTTTAGAAGAGAATTACGGCAAAAACTAGAGTCTACAGCGGAGATTTCCAAACCCCAAAAAGAAAAAAGAAACTTATTCAATATAAGTAAGCTCCAGGCCTGGCTGCCTTTGGCTGCAGCAGCGGTGCTATTGTTAATTATTACGCCCTTTGCTTTAGATTTAAATATGTGGCCGACAAAAGACTCTAGCCCAGAAATAGCCATGGATCAAAAAATGAGAACTAATGAAATGCCACCACGAGGATTAGCTGGCAGCGATGGTAGCGGGCTTCAATCAAAAGCTCTTGAAGAAAATCAAATATTTGGTTCAGTGGATGTAGTTGAAGAAGAAAAAAGTATTGTTGGAGAAGATATTGAACAAAAGATTATTAAAACTGGCTATTTAAATCTTGAGGTTGATAACTACAATCAAGTGACAGCTTCTACTAAAGAAATGGTCCAAGCCTGGGGTGGGTATATTGTAAATGAAAATACTTATGCCTTTGGACCTAATCAAAATCTTTTAGCTGGGAACATTACTTTACGAGTACCTCATCAGGTTTTTGACGAGGCTTTAAGAAATATAGAGGAATTGGGGACAGTTCGCAATCGCTCCTCCAATAGCCAGGATGTCACTGAAGAATATGTAGATATTGAAGGTAGACTGAAAGCCATGCGTTTGAAAGAGGAAAGACTAATTGATCTCTTAGCTAAGTCAGGTTCATTAGGGGATGTGTTGGCTTTGGAAAATGAGTTAGCTCGAACTCGAGCCGACTTAGAAGCTTTAGAAGGTAGGTTAAAGTATTTAAATAACCGTACGGAGTATTCTACCATCAATCTGGAATTACGAGAAACTCTAACACCTACTCAACAGATTTCCACTACGGGCTTTAAAGGTATCATGGCCAGAACTCAACAGGCTTTTATCAAAACTATAAATACCATAATAACAGGTCTTGGTAATCTAATAGTCTTTATCGGTGGAAATCTACCTTATATTGTTTTAGGCTTAGGCTTACTAGGTAGCGGTTGGCAAATTCTAAAGAAATATAGAAAACAAGATGAAAAAAAGGGGTAAACCTACTTTAGGTTACCCCTTAATTTTTATTGGAAAGCTTCAGGATGAAGGAGAAAGGCCATTTCCTCAAG
>JAAZJU010000228.1 GCA_012800195.1 Clostridia bacterium | reverse complement strand
TCTGGTGGTCAACAACAAAGGACTTTTATAGCCAGAGCCTTAGTAACTAATCCCTCTATCCTTTTTTTAGACGAGCCCTTTGTAGGTATAGATCAGGATTCTCAAGAAACCATCTCCAATTTGCTCCATCAATTAAACAAAAAAAATGGTACTACAATTATTATTGTTACCCATGATTTGCGTTGGGTTGAACAAGAGGTCGATACGATGGTTTGTATCGAGGCGGGGACAATACACTGTCATCACCAGAGAAATTCTTTGGATGATGGACAACATATCCTCTATCATAGTCATCAAGGGGTGTAGCTTCGTGGAATTTTTAGAATATGGTTTTATGCAGAGGGCTCTACTAGCCGGTCTAGCGATTGGAATAATTTGCCCTTTAATAGGTATCTTTATTGTAGTCAGAAGGCTCTCCTTAGTGGGAGACGCCTTGGCTCATGTTTCTATGGCTGGTATTGCCTTAGGTCTAATCCTAGGTATTAACCCTACCCTATCTTCTTTAGTCTTTATTCTTTTTGCAGGCTATCTTTTGGAATTTTTCCGTAAAAATAACAAAAGATATGCAGAAATTGCCACAGCAATCGTGATGTCGGGGGGTTTAGGCTTGGGAGTAATTTTAATATCTATTGGAGGCAATGATACTGCCAATATTATGAATTACCTCTTTGGTAGTATAATTACCATTACTCCCTTGGACTTAAGAATAATTCTCATTACTTCTCTTTTTATTTTATTAGCCCTCCTTTTTCTCTTTCATAAGCTCTTCTTTATCTCCTTTGATGAAGAAGCTGCTCAAATTGAGGGGCTGCCCGTTAATAAAATAAATATTATGTTTATTTTACTTACTGCCCTTACCATTGGCATGGCTCTGCAAGTTACTGGGATTCTTTTGGTGTCAGCCCTAATAACTATACCGGTAGCCACCAGTTTACAACTGGGTAAAAGCTTTTTACAGACTACTATTCTGGCTATAATTTTCGCTTTAGTTAGTGTTACCGGGGGTTTGATTTCTTCCTTTTACTTAGACTGGCCCCCTGGAGGAACAATTATAGTCCTGGCTCTAATTTTTCTTTTAATAACCATATTGATAAAATTTCTTAATAATAAATTTTCATAATTATTTTCATAATTAAAGATAAATTAACCTACTACCGTAAAGGTAGTAGGTTAATTTCTGCCCCTCAATTTTATAATCTATGAGGATATATCCTTCAGTATTATTTCTAAACCTAAAGTCTAAGATTCCATAAACAATTGTAGCATCTTTGCCCCGAGGCACATAGGTCACAGGTAAACTGTGGGAGTGGCGTTCTATAACTTCAAGATTAGCAGAGAGAACGCAATTATATAGGGTACTAGAAACCTGACATATCCCTCCTCCTAATCCAGGAACAAATTTGCCATCGGAAATAACCGTAGCTATCAAAAACCCAGCCTCTTTACTTCTAGGGCCTACTACTTCATTAAAGGAAAAAACTTCTCCTGGAGCTAAAATTGTGCCTTTAATCTTCTCACTTGCTAACCGGATATTTTCCGTACGATTATAGTTCTTAACAAAAATTGATGAAAACTGAGTAAGTAAGCTGGTAGGTTCTAATCCTTCTAAATCCTTCTTCGTAATTAAAGGATCAAGAGGGAACACAGGAATAATATAGTTGTTTTTTAAAGGATTATTTTTAATATGCTCTTTAAAAAACTCTACATCAACGACACTCCCTTTGGTTCCTTCGCTGATAATAAATTCCCCATCTTTAAAGATAAAAAAAGCATTTTTCCCCGGTACATTTACTGCTTTCGCTATTTTTTCTAATTCTGCCCTTAGTTTTTTTTCGTCCAGAGTCCTAAGAACCTCCAACTCTAAACCTTTATGAGAAATATCCAACAATTCCCAAGGAGGCTTTTTAATTAGCTCCTCGAGACTGCCTTGGTAATCAATATGAATACCCAGTTCTTCAGGAGAAAAGGTGAAATAATGATCTAGATAGCTAAAACTTATGCTTGTGAAGTGTTCTTTCAATTTCTTTTCCCCTTCAGCTAAATCTAAACCCTCTAAACTTGTTTCCCCAATAGTGACCTTCTCAGGTAGTATTTCTGCTGATACACTTCCTGCTAAAATCAGTAGTAAAGCTAAAAGCAAACAAATAATATGTAAATATTTTAATTTGCTTTCCTCCATCAAATCCCCCCTCTCCTGATATTATGCAAGGGAGGATATTAAATAGAACTTAACTATTTTCTTTAATGATGAAAAAAGGGTACCCAAGGATTAATATTTAGCCCAGGCAAATAAATGTTTTTACTTAATTTTATCAATTCTATAGGAAGATTATATCTTTTTAAAGGTGACCATACTTCCTGCACATCACTATTAACTTGTGCCAGTATCCTTAACTCCTGATTATTAAGTTTCCCCTCCAGCTTATGGTAATTTTGATAAGGGATAACTTCCATTCTCAATCTATTCTCTGCAAAATATCTTCGCACCCAGACAGGAGTGAAATTTACTTCCATAATCTTAGGACCTTTAACAAAGGGAGATTTTTCAATCACCAATTCTAAAATAGCCCCACTATCCTTATAACGACCTTTTTGCCCAGAAACAAAGTTACCTAAGGAATAAACCACAAAGACTTCCCGATCTCCTACTTGAATAAATTCATAAGGTTGTAAGACATGAGGATGACTTCCTAAGATAATATCTGCCCCTCCTTGGGCAATCCTTAGGGCCAGGGCTCGTTGCTGGGGATGGGGTTCCCTTTGGTATTCTATGCCAAAATGGAGACCAACTACTACCAAATCCACTTGATTCCTAATTTTCTTAATATCCTTTTCAATTTGAGCCACATCCAATAGATTTACCACATACTCTTCTCCCTGGGGAGGAAGAAGACCATTGGTACCGTAAGTGTAATTTAAAAAACCAAAGCTAATCCCATTAGCATTGATGATAGTTAACCCTTCCCGATCTTCAGGACTTTTAAAAGTACCTGTATGTAGAATATTGTTTTGGTCTAAAACATCTATGGTCCTTCTTAAACCTTTAACTCCTTTATCCAAACTATGATTATTAGCAGTAAATAGCAGATTAAACCCACAGTCCCTTAAGGTTTCTGCAATACTATCAGGGCAGTTAAATCTAGGATAACTACTATACCCCAGCTCAGGACCACTAAGGGTGGTTTCTAAGTTCCCCACTAAAATATCAGCCTGTAATGCCTCTTTAACTGGTTGAAACATCGATGTAAAATCATATTGTCCTGTTTGATAATTATAAGCTGAATTATACTGGACATCATGAACCATAATATCCCCCACAGCTTTAAAATGGATCCTATTGACCAAGGCACTTCCTTCCACAGGACTTGATAAAGAAACTAATAAGATAATAATAAGTACGGTTTTTAAAGTTTTCAAAGCAAATCCTCCTGATAATATTCCCTATTCATTTCCTACCCTTTGAGTATAATTTAATAAACATTTTAAAGCAAAGTAGAAAAATTCTTAACCTACTGTGATTTATGTCATATCATCTTAAAAATAATTAATATATACTATTTTTAAAGTTAGTTATAAAAGGAGGATTCTTCTATGTTTTGCTACCAATGTCAGCAAACACCGAAAGGTGGTTGTACCAAAATTGGAGTTTGTGGAAAAACTGAGGACTTAGCTAGTCTTCAAGATACTATAATTTTTGGTTTAAAAGGTGTAGCAGCCTACGCTACTCATGCTAGAGAACTGGGTTATACTGATCCTGAAGTGGATAAAATCACTCATGAGGCTTTATATTTTACCCTTACCAATGTAAATTTCAATTTAGAAGAACATATTAATATGGTTTTAAAGGTGGGGGAAGCCACTATAAAAGTTATGGATCTATTAGATAGAGCACATACTGACCGTTTGGGAATTCCCCAACCTGTTCAGGTCACCAATGATAAAATTGAAGGAAAAGCAATAATCGTTACAGGACATAATCTTTTTGCTTTAGAAAAGCTTTTGAAACAAACAGAAGGAAAAGGTATCAATATTTATACTCATTCGGAAATGCTACCAGCCCATGGTTACCCCCAGCTTAAAAAATTCAGTCATTTAAAAGGGAATATTGGTAAGTCCTGGTTTGACCAACGGAAGGTTTTTGAAGAATTCCCAGGAGCAATCTTAGCCACAACCAACTGTGTTATGCCTATTCGTGGTTCCTATGCTGATAGAATGTTCTCTTATGATGTAACAGGCTTAGAAGGAGTACAAAAAATAGTCAACCATGATTTTACCCCTTTAATTGAAAAGGCTCTAAGCTTACCAGAGGCCAATATTCAATCCGAAAAGCAATTAATAACAGGTTTCCATCATGAAACCGTTCTAGGCTTAGCCCCAGAAATAATTGAGGCCGTTAAAGCTGGAAAAATTAAAAGATTCTTCGTTATTGCCGGTTGTGATGCCCCAGGCAAAGGAAATGAATATTATAGAGATTTAGCTACTTCTTTACCTAAGGATTGTGTGATTTTAACTACATCCTGCGGTAAATTTAGATTTAATGATGTAGAATATGGTACTGTACCCGGTACAGATATTCCCCGTTATATAGACCTAGGACAATGTAATAACTCAATTTCTGCTGTTAAGATCGCAGTAGCCTTAGCCGAAGCCTTTGAATGTGAAGTAAATGAATTACCTGTTAGTATTGTTTTATCCTGGTTTGAGCAAAAAGCCGTTGCCATTTTATTAGGATTGTTTAGCCTAGGTATCAAAGATGTTAGAATAGGGGCTACTCCCCCTGAATTTATTACCCCTGGTGTATTAAATGTACTGGTAGATAACTTCGGTTTAAAATTAATTACCACTGCCGAAGAAGATATGAAAGCTATTTTAGGCTAACTCTTATTCAGCATCAATTGCTGGATTAGAAGGAGGAGATATATTTGAAAATATTAAGAAAAATTGTAGAAATTAATGAAGATCTATGTAATGGTTGTGGTCTGTGTATACCAGCCTGTCACGAAGGAGCTATAGAAATTGTTGATGGTAAAGCTAAGCTTCTAGCCGAAAAACTTTGTGATGGCCTTGGGGACTGCTTAGGTGAATGTCCTCAAGGAGCTATTCAAATTATCGAAAGACAAGCTGATGAGTTTTGTGAAGAAGCTGTTCAGGAAAGATTAAAGGAATTAAATTCCCCTCAACCTTTTGGTGGAGGCTGCCCTGGTTCCCAACCACAATTCTTTGGTTGTCCTGGTAGCATGGCTCGGTCTTTGACAAATGATAATAATAGTGATGAAGATGTAGAAATTAAATCTGCTTTAAGGCAATGGCCAGTACAATTAAGCCTAGTTCCAACTAAGGCTCCCTATTTCGAAAAGGCAGACCTATTGTTTGCAGCTGATTGTGTACCCATTGCTTATCCAAATTTCCATCAAAAACTACTAAGGGGCAAGGCAGTAGCTATCGCCTGTCCTAAGCTTGACGATGTAGAACCTTATATTTATAAATTAGCTGAAATTATTAAGAATAATGACATTCAGTCTATTACCATTGCTAGAATGGAAGTGCCCTGCTGTGGCGGTCTGAATATGATTGTGAGAGAAGCCTTACAGTTAGCCGCTATAGATATTCCAATAATAGAAGAAATTATCACTATTCAAGGTTAACAAATAAACACCTCCTGCTTATTATATTGCAGGAGGTGTTTTTATGTACTTTTGTCCTATGCTTCTAATTACTATTTTGTTAGCTCTTTATTTAATCCTCTCCCTACTTATAGTTGAAATTGAAAATCAGGAAGATGTTTTTATTGATAGTATCACTTGGCAAGGTACCATAATCACCCTGGGGGATGAAGTAGTAGTAGAAACCCCTCAAGGTTCTACTGAAGGTTTTTTCCGAGGTTTTATTATTGGCAAAAGACCCATCCTACGCCTATCCTGTGAAGGAAAACCTAGGGTAGAACTTTCCCCCCAAGATGTAATTTCCATTAAAATAATTATTTAAGAGCTTTAGCGAAATTATTGCCAAATTCCTCGCACATTTTTAAATCTTCTTCTGTTGGGGTGTATTTAACCCTGATTCCTTCATTTACTATTTCAAACTTAGCCTCTGCTAGTATATTTGATATTATTTTTACACTTTCTCCACTCCAGCCATAACTTCCAAAGGCTGCAGCTTTTTTGTTTTTAAATTTTAAGCCCTTAATTTCCTCAAGAATTGCTGCAATTGAAGTTAATATGCCATTGTTAATAGTGGAACTACCTACCAAGATGCCCTTAGCTTTAAATATTTCTAACATTATCTGGGTATTATCGTTTTTAGCAGTATGTAGTAATGAATATGCTAAGCCCTCTTGGCCTAAACCTCGCCCAATAGCTTCGGCCATCTTTTTTGTGCCTTCCCACATGGTATCATAAAGTACTACCACCCTATTTTCCTGATAGTTATTGGCCCACTCTTTATATTTTTCTATTATCTGTAAAGGATTGTCCCGCCAAATAATGCCATGGCTAGGAGCTATAACATCTATAGCTAAATTCAAGCCGATTAGTTGTTCTATCTTACGTGTCACTTGAAGACTAAAAGGGGTTAAAATATTAGCATAATACTTCATCGCCTCTAAAAATAACTCACACTGATTTACTTGATCATTAAAAAATTCCGAAGAGGCGTAATGTTGTCCAAAAGCGTCATTAGATAACAATACATTGGAACCTTGCACATAGGTAAACATACTATCGGGCCAGTGAAGCATAGGGGCTTCCACAAAAACCAATTCATTCTTTCCCAAACTTAAACTATCTCCAGTTTTAACGGTTTGAAAATTCCAGTCCTGATGATAATGGCCCAAAATAGTATCTCTACCTTTGGCAGTACAATATATAGGTAAATCAGGACGAGCACTGATTAAATCAGCTAAAGCACCTGAATGATCAGGCTCTGCATGGTTAACAACTATAAGATCAATATTTTCCAGCCCGATCTCTTTTTCTAAATTATCTAAAAATTCTTTTTTAAAGGGATGCCATACTGTGTCTATTAAGGCAATTTTTTCATCCTTTATTAAGTAAGCATTATAGGATGAGCCTTTGTTGGTAGTATATTCTTCCCCATGGAAAGATTGCAATTCCCAATCCTTTACTCCTACCCAATAAACTTGATCTTTTATTTGAAACAAATTAACCCCCCCAATAGCATAAAGTATTTATAAATGTTAAAATTTTTTTATATACTTTATTTGAAACTAATATCTTATCAACCAATATACCCACTATTAGGTTATCCTAAAACAATGTTTCTTAGTTTAACTAATCCAGTATTTGTAATATAATGGTAAGACAAATAGGAAGGGACTGAAAAAATGCAGATAAAGCGTGTCAAAACTAGGGAAGAATTAAAAGTGGTATTTAATATTAGAAAAGCTGTCTTTGTTTTAGAACAAGGAGTCCCCATAGAGGATGAGTTTGATGAGCATGAAGATTATGCAGAGCATGTGCTGGTTTATTATAATAATAAACCAGCTGGGACAGGGAGATTAAGGGAAGTGGATGGAGCTGGTAAACTTGAAAGAATTTGTGTTTTAGCTTCTTACCGCAAATTAGGCCTAGGTAAAATAATAGTTACCAGCCTTGAAAAGATAGCCCATGATAAAGATTTACAAAGAGTAAAACTACATGGTCAAACCCAAGCTGAAGAATTCTATACTAGGCTAGGTTATCAGAGATCCTCTGATATTTTTATTGAAGATGGTATTCCCCATGTTTTAATGACAAAAATCCTTTGACTTAAAATTAGGAATATTGTAAACTACTGTCATGACATCTGTAGTGACAGGAGTGCTAACCTATGAAAGTTAAAGAAATGGT
>JAAZJU010000036.1 GCA_012800195.1 Clostridia bacterium | reverse complement strand
GCTAAATCAACTACTCTATTAGAGTATCCCCATTCATTATCATACCAGGATACTACCTTGACCATATTCCCTTCGATAGCCATAGTTGACAATGCATCAACTATAGAGGATCTAGGATCACCATTATAGTCTATAGATACTAAAGGTTCCTCGGAATAGCCCAGAATACCTTTTAATTCATTTTCACTAGCAGCCTTTAATGCTGCATTAATTTCTTCTACAGATGCATCCTTTTCCAGTTCAGCAACTAAATCCACTACAGAAACATTGGGGGTTGGGACACGCATAGCAAAGCCATTTAATTTACCTTTAAGTTCAGGTAAAACTAAAGAGACAGCCTTGGCAGCCCCAGTAGTTGTTGGAATAATAGACATTCCGGCAGCTCTAGCTCTTCTTAAATCCTTATGGGGTAAATCTAGGATCTGTTGGTCATTAGTATAAGAATGAACTGTAGTCATTAGGCCTCTTTTGATACCAAATTTATCATGAAGTACCTTAGCCACAGGCGCTAGACAATTGGTAGTACAAGAAGCATTAGAAATAATATTATGTAGGGCATTATCATATTTGTCGTGGTTAACGCCCATGACAATAGTAATATCCTCTTCCTTGGCGGGAGCAGAAATAATAACCTTTTTGGCCCCTGCTTCTAGATGTTTTTGAGCATCCTTACCATTGGTAAAACGCCCTGTTGATTCTACAATAATGTCCACACCCAATTCTCCCCAAGGTAATAGAGCAGGATCTTTCTCAGCATAAACTCTAATTTCCTTACCATTTACCGTAATAGAGTTTTCAGTATGACTTACTTCAGCATCTAAAATACCGTGAACCGAGTCATATTTTAATAAATGGGCTAAAGTTTTTGCATCAGTTAAATCATTTACTGCTACTATTTCTAAAGTACTTTCCTTTAAAGCAGCTCTAAAAACATTCCTTCCAATCCTTCCAAAACCATTAATACCAATTTTAACACTCATTTTATTACCTCCTTGAAAATTTAACTTTACTTATCTTTTCCCAAATTATCTAGCTTCAAACCGATATGAGCTTCACTCATATAGTCTGGAATGAAAGTGTTTAATATCTTTTCCTTTGTTTCGCCGCTAGTATGCCCAATTCCTCCCGGTATTTAGCAACAGTTCTGCGAGCAATTTGAATTCCTTTATCCTTTAAAATATTTGCTATTTGTTGATCTGAATAAGGCTTTTTGGGGTTTTCAGTGGCTACTAAATCCTCAATCCTTTTTTTAATGCTTTGAGCAGAGATTTTATCACCACTTTTGGTTTGTAGACCTGTAGAAAAGAAATACTTCATTTCAAATAGACCTCTAGGGGTCTGGATATATTTATTAGCAATAGCTCTACTTACGGTAGATTCATGAACTCCTATCTCCAAAGCTACATCCTTTAAGGACAAGGGAGCTAAATATTTATCCCCTTTATCTAAAAAATCTCTTTGTAAACTTACCAAGGCACTTGCAATCCTATAAAGAGTAAGACGCCTTTGTTCAATACTTTTAATTAACCACAGGGCTCCGTGGAACTTTCTTTCCACAAAGGTTTTGGTTATCTTGTCAGCTTTTTCATTACTCATGATACCTTTATATAAGGCATTAATAGTTAACCTAGGTATGGATATATCATTTACTAAAATAATATACTCTTCATCAATTTTTTTCACTATAATATCAGGAACAATAAACTTAACCTCTTGATTAGAACCAAAAGAAGCTCCCGGTTTAGGGTTTAAGGTTTTCAAAAGATCTACCAGCTGTTGAATTTCACGGACAGTTTTCTCTAAATTAGTGGCAACCTTGACATATCTGCCTTGACCAAGATCATCTAAATAGTTAGTTATTATTTCATGGAGAATAGGGGTTAGTAATCCTTTTTTTCTAAGTTGGATAATTAAACATTCCTGTAAATTACGAGCTCCAATACCTGGAGGTTCTAATCTTTGGATGAGCCCAATAATTTCCTCAACTTTTTGTTCACTTATTTCTAATTGCTGGGCTATTTCGGCAGTAATAAAATTACAATAACCCCGCTCATCTAAATTACCAATAATAAATTGGGCTAAAGCAAAGTCCTCATCGCTTAAATTGAAATATTTAATTTGTTCTTCTAGATACTCTTCCATAGAAGTACTCTTGGTAATGAAATTTTCAAAGGGTATAGTTTCCTTGGGCTCAGATTGATACCCAAGATCGCTTCTATCCGAGAAATATTCTTGCAAATCAATATCAAATTCCTCTTTTTCCTGTTCCTTTTCTAAGGAAACCTCCTGATTATCTTGATCCTCACCATAAGTCTCTAGTAAGGGATTTTCCACAAGCTGTTCTTGAATTAAATTCCTAAGTTCTAAGGTGTTTAATTGTAAAATATTAATAGCTTGTCGAAGTTCAGGAGTCATTATTAGTTTTTGAGTTTGCAGTAGATTTATTTGCTGTCCTAACCGCATCCCGAGTCCTCCCGTGTGTAGAGGCTTTTATGTAGGATTCGGTATGCACTAGTTAAATTCCTTCATTTCAAAAAAATACCATACCTATTTAGGGTATGGTATTCTTAATTGATCAGTTTATTATTCCTCAGAAATTGCACCTGTAGGACAAACATCTTCACATGCACCACAGTCAATGCAAAGTTCTGGATCAATTTTATAAATGTCCCCTTCGCTAATAGCTTCTGTTGGACATTGGTCAGCACAAGCACCACAAGCTATACATTCTTCGGAAATTTTGTGAGCCATAAATCACACCTCCTCCTATCTAGTTAGATATTCTACACCCAGAAAAAATATCCTCTTATTAAAGCTTTTTTTCTTTTTGTATTTTTAAAGCAATTTCCTCCAATTTTCGCATTCGGTGATTAACCCCAGATTTTCCAAGCCTTGGCTCCATCATTTCTCCTAATTCCTTGAGACTTATGCTGGGATTTTCCAGCCTAAGTTGGGCTACCTGCCCTAAGGTGGGCGGCAATTTATCTAGCCCTATAACCTGGTCTATTACCCGAATATTTTCAATTTGCCTTAAAGAAGCATTAATTGTTTTATTTAAATTTGCAGTTTCACAATTAACTAAACGGTTGATCTGATTACGCATATCCTTTTCGATTCTAGTATTTTCAAAATCTAAAAGGGCTGAATGGGCTCCAATAACATTTAAGAAAGTAACAATCTGTTCACTTTCTTTTAAATAGATTATATAGTTATTTTTTCTGCTACTTATCTTTGCCTTAAGCTCAAATTCAGCCAATAGGTCTACTAAAGCTTGGGCATACTGTAAATCATTGATGCTTATTTCCAAGTGATATGCACTTTCTGGATTACTTACAGAACCCGCTCCTAAAAATACTCCCCGCAAATAACTTCGTAGACAGCATTTTTGTTCCACTATGTGGGGGCTTATACCGGGGTTTAACAAAAGACCTTCCTTGGTTATACCCAGGGTATCCAACATCACCTCCACCTCATTATGAGGTGGTATCCTAACTAAATAAATATTGTTCTTCCTTAAGCGAACTTTACGTTGGACCCGGATTTCTGTTTCTACTGCAAAAATAATTTTTGCTAATTTTAGAAATTTACGAGCTACAGCGGCATTTTCTGTACTTAATTCTAAGCCAATTTGATTATGGGAACTAATTAAAATAGTTCCTCCTATTCTGACTAATCCTGCCAATTCTGCTATTTGGCAGCACTTATCTTCAGGAATTATCCGTGCTAGGGCGTTTTTTGTTTTAGAAGAAAAAGACATCTTTCCTCATTCCTTATCTTTAATCTTTTCTAATAGGATAAAGCGCTCAAAAAAACTTAATTTTGAGCCTTTTTTACTTAATAATAACTTTATTATAGCACGGGCGAGGCGGTCAGGGTTATGTCGAACTAGAGCATTTTCATCTAACATTTCCTCTTCAACTACCTTGACACCTATTCTAGCTAGCCTAGAGTGATCGACTTCTACTTGTTCCGCGTTATCAGCAAAATATCTGTCTCTTAACTCAGAATCTGAAATGGGTTGATTATTAAGTAAAATATATTCTATGATATTTTTTCCTCCGTGGTCTATTAAGGCTTGTAAATGTTGGGAAGCAGTATAACCAGTGGTCTCACCAGGTTGGGTCATAACATTACAAACATAAATTTTAGTAGCGGGGGAGGCTTTAATAGCCTCTGGGATGCCTTGGACTAAAAGATTGGGTATTATACTGGTGTATAGGCTCCCTGGCCCAAAGATTATTGCGTCAGCTTCATCTATAGCCTCTAAAGCTTCTTCCACAGGTTTAGCTGAGGCAGGTATAATGTTTATTTTTTTAATAGGACTTTTCGTTTTTCCAATATTACTTTCTCCAACAATTATACTTCCATCTTCCAAGTTAGCTCGAAGGACCAGATGTTCCAAAGTACTGGGTACAACCTTTCCTCTGATGGCTAAAACCTTACTGGTCTGTCTTATGGCCTCTTCAAAATTACCATAAATATCAACCATAGCGGCTAAAATTAGATTTCCTAAGTTATGCCCTTCTAAATCCTGACCCTGCTTAAAACGATAGTTAAACATTTCCTCCATAATGACTTCTCTATCAGCTAGAGCAACCAAACAGTTACGAATATCTCCTGGTGGCAACATTCCCAATTGGCTCCTTAATCTTCCTGAACTGCCACCATCATCAGCTACCGACACGATAGCGGTAATATTATTGGTGTATTCCTTTAAGCCTCTTAATAAAACTGCAAGGCCAGTACCTCCACCAATTACTACTATCTTCGGTCCTTTCTTTAAAAACACCTCTTGATAAATAGAACGAGCCCTGATAACTTCTACAAAACCTATTATTAAGAAGGTAATACCTAAAACTAAGAAAAACAAACCGCCCCAGAATACATCCATTCCCAAGAAATTGACTATAAAATACTTTATTTTAAATTCTAAGAGCCCTAAGATACCATAGCTAGTAATTAAAGAAATAGATATGGCCAGAAAAATAAAACCGGCTACTACCATTAGCAACCAACGCTTGACCCCAATACCAGGGTATAGCCATTTAATAAAATCCATGATTGTCCTAATTTCCTCTCTTTTCTATATCTCTATGCTTAATAGTGACCTGATAATCATTTTTTATAAGGACCTCTCCCAGATAATTAGCGATGGCAACTGAGCGATGTTGTCCCCCTGTACAACCTATGGCTATAACTAAATGGTTCTTCCCTTCAGCAATATAAAGAGGTATAAGGAAGTTTAATAATTGGGAATATTTATCCAGAAATTCTTTGGTTAATGGAGATTTTAAAACATAATCTTTCACCTCAGCATCAATCCCAGTTAGTGGCCTTAACTCCGGCATATAATAGGGGTTAGGTAAAAACCTGACATCTACCAATAAATCTGTATCTAAAGGAATGCCATATTTATATCCAAAAGACATAATGGTAATGGCCAGCTTTTTGTTTCTGTTTTCCTTCCCCCAAAGCCTCTGGATTTCTTCTTTTAATTCGCTAGGCTTTAAGTTAGAGGTGTCAATAATTTTATCTGCTCTACCCCTTAAATCACCCAACCTTTCCCTCTCTAAGCTGATGCCTTCATAAACCCCACCATCAGTCCCCAAGGGATGCCTTCTTCTAGTTTCCTTAAATCTTTTTACTAAGACCTCATCAGAAGCTTCTAAGAATAGTATTTCAAAATATATTCCTAAATTCTTAACCTCTTCTAGGGCTTCAAAGAGATCATTAAAAAATTCACCGCCCCTGATATCTACCACTAGAGCAATTTTGTTAATTTTCCCCTCTGATTGTAAGCAAAGTTCTGCAAATTTAGGTATTAATATGGGGGGCAAGTTATCTACACAAAAGAAGCCTAAGTCTTCCATACTTTGTATGGCCTGAGATTTACCGGCACCAGACATACCTGTTATAATTAATAATTTTACATCCTCATTCATTACCTCCACCCCCTTCATCTATCTGGCTACTTTCTAAGCCAGTGAGCGCGTTATTCCGCGGGCTCGTAAATAGTAAAAATGTTATACTGAAGTGAACATACGGAAAATCGTCTAAATATTCTTAGCGAAGCTGAGGTAATAAAAGCTAACGAGCAAACAGGAGGTTTGCGAGAGTGTGATTTGGGTCAGGACGACCCATTGAACACGGTTAGCTTTTATCTGAAGCAAGCTTAGAATATTACGATTTGGAGTCCAGTGAACGAAAGTATACATTTTTTTAAATTTTCCTCTTCCACTATTTTACTGAATTTAACACTCTTTCTGGCGGTACGCCAGCTTTCTCTAACACATAGGAACCAAAATCCAACTCCCCCACGGATTCTGGAAAATGGGCATCACTATTTACTATGAAATTTACCCCCGAATTGACAATCTCCAATACTATGTCCACCCCTGGGAATCTATGGGAAGTATTTATCTCTAAAGCTGTGTCTGTTTTTACACAGGCTTTAGCTAATTCCTTATGATCCACCTCCATTTTAAGGCCTGGATGAGTAATTGCCAAACAATTATGTTTATTAACAGTTTCGATTAAGGTTTTAGTATTAATATTCTTTATTTTTTCCTGCTGCCCTTTATTGATTTTCACTAGCTGATTACCCAGCACATAATTCCAAGCAGTGGATAGGTTTTTAGGTTTCACATAAGGATGCAAACCAACCATTAAAAAGTCCAATTCTTTAGTTATCTCAGAGCAAATATCTATTTCTCCCTCTAATCCTATTATATCGGCTTCTGCTCCCAAAAGTATTTTTAAATTTGGGTATTCCGAGGATATTTCTTTGATTTTTCTTTTAATTTCTAAATACTTTTGATCAGATTTTACACCTGTTCCAATATTATTAGGTCCATGATCACTTATCGCAACCTCCCTGAGTCCCTTTAAATGTGCTGCTTCCACCATTTCCTCGACACTTGCCCTACCATCACTATAATTACTGTGAATATGATAATCCCCATAAAACTTCATGCCAAAACCTCTTTCATCGAATTTAAATAAACTGTGTTTTTTAGCTTCTGTAATATACATATAAAAATTCCACCCTAAGGTGGAATTTTATATGGTATTTATTTGCCTTTCCTTTAATTCCTTTTTCATTAACTTTACAATAAGCTCGTCCAATTCAGTACTAATATGGTAGGTGCGTTCATCTAACAATAGGCTAAAATTTCCATTAACAACAGCGTGCAACTCATTTCTTTTTCTTGCAATTTGTTTATGCAATTGCATTACAGAAGCCTCAGACACTGAACCACCCCATTCTTAAATAATTTTTCCTAAGTTATATCATTCACAATGTACATTATTCGACTAATTCGAGGAAACTCCTGCAAGAATTAGTATAAAATTTACAAATTTTGAGCATTTTTACTTAAATATGCCAGTAAAGGGTTTTTAGACTCTAAAATATCATTTTTTTAGTACAAACTTCTCAAAAACTTCTGCCACTCCATCATCTTCATTACTAGTAGTAATGTAATCTGCAATGTCTTTTACTGCCTCGATTCCATTAGCCATAGCCACACCAAAACCCGCATATTCAATCATGTCATAATCATTCATACTATCACCGATAGCTATTACTTCTTCTCTTTTAATGCCCAGGGAATTAGCCAATTTTTTTAAAGCATTACCTTTTGTAGCTAGAGGATGGGCAATTTCTAAAAAGTATGGTTTGGACCTAGTACTATTAATAGTATCTTTAAATCTTTCCTCTATTTCTACTTCTACTGGATCTAATTCTTCTTTATCCCCGATAAGCACTATTTTTGTCACTGGTATCGTAATATCATCTGGAAATCTAATTTGGTGAATGGGTATCCCCACTAGGGCACTATAGTTTTTGCCCTCCTCCGTTATTTTTTCCATACACAAAATATCATTAAGATAAACATTGATATGAAGATTTTTAGGCTTTAAAAACTCTACCACTTCTCTAGCTAAAGGGAGCTCTAAAGGGCGATGATATATTTCTCGACCATCGGCGTATTTAACTAGGGCCCCTTGATAAGTAATTAAAGGCAAATCTAAATTTAAATCCAAAGCGTAAGGTAGAGCTGAGGCATACATCCTACCAGTAGCAAAAGTGACCAAAGTCCCTTTATCAATGGATGCTTTAATTGCCTTTTTGACTCTCTCGGAAATTGTTAAATCATCTTTCAGTAAAGTATCATCTAAATCAATAGCAACTAATTTATATTTCATTCATTCCTCCTCAATAATCTAACAAGTAATTTTGTATGACAGAATGACGGCATTATAGCTAATGCTGCTAGATTGTATGTCAGTTAGCAAGTGAAATAGTGAAACAGTTTTTCGTTATTCCAAGGGCGCGTAGGCGCGACCTACGCCAACAGGCAAGGGTAATAGCTGGATGGCGTTATTCCGCGAGCGCGTGGGCGC
>JAAZJU010000035.1 GCA_012800195.1 Clostridia bacterium | reverse complement strand
TACTGGGGAAGCAGGGTTAATGGAGGAAGAGAGAGAGGCCGCCAATCTCCTTATTGGACAATATAATAGAGGGGGATGGCTCAATACTCCAGAAAAATATTCTCAGTTAGATGCTATTGAAATTCAGCTGGGTCAAGGTGCTCAAGGTTCCAGCCCTCAAAAGTCTCTCGCCGAAAACATTGGAGAGGATTATCAGAAGGTCTTTGGATTGGCACAGGGGGAAAATGCTCTAATCCACTCCCGATTACCTGGGGTTGATAGCAAGGAAGATTTTATCCAACTGGTGCGAAGACTTAAAGATGAAACTGGTGTTCCTGTGGGTTTAAAGATTGCCGCAACCCATTATCTAGAAAAGGAATTAGAAATAGCCCTGGAAGGGGAAGTTGATTTTGTTACTATTGATGGTGCTGAAGGGGGGACCCATGGAGGGGCTCCTATTTTGCAGGATGATTTGGGATTACCCACTTTATATGCCCTAAATAGAACCGTGAAGTATTTTAATAAACAAAAAGCCTTAAATAAGGTAAATATAATTGCTACTGGTGGTTTGGTTACCCCTGGACAATTTCTCAAGGCCTTGGCTCTAGGAGCTGATGCTGTATATATTGGAACAGCAGCGGTGATGGCCGTGGTTAGTGAACAGATGATTGAAACAGTACCCTTTGAACCACCTACCAGTATGGTGGTTTACAGTGGCAAAATGACAGATCAATTGGACATTGATAAGGGTGCTCAGGGTCTCTATAACTATCTCCAGGCTTGTGTTAAGGAAATGGAGTTAGTTACCATTTCCATGGGTAAGACAGATTTTTCCAAGGTTAGTAGATCCGATTTATGTTCTCTAGATCCTTTTCTTTCAAAAGCTACGGGAATTAAACTAGGTTATATTTCCGATGAAGAACAAGAGGATTTCTTTAGTATTAATCTTAAAAATTAAAAAAAATTACAATAAAAACACTCTCCCCAGGTAAGGAGAGTGTTTTATTTGCAATATGTAAATTAAAGATGAGCATCAAATGATGCTCATTTTAGGGAAAAAACTATTTTTTTGCCTTTTGTTGTTCTAATTGTTGTTGTAGCTGTTGTTGGACCTGTTGTTGTTGCTGCTGAGGCTCTAGCATATTTTGGAACACTTTATATTGAGGCTCTTGCTGCTCAATATAATTACAACGAGATGACATACCTTGGCAAATACTTTCTAATTGGTTGGCATATTGGGCAAACATCTGTTTAGCAGTTTTATCTTCCGTTTGAAGGGCAAAGGTTTTCATATTGGCTTTTGCTCCTTCAAGACTGGCCAAGGTTTGATGCATCATTGTCCCAACTGTCATTTAATAATAGCCTCCTCGAAAATAATTTTTATTACACTTTTAGTATGCTTCTAGAGGAGGTTAATTATAATTGCCAATTTTTTAAATTAAAAAAACCTTTTATTTATTTTAAAAGACCTGTAAAAATTAAAGCTACGCCACATAAAATAATAACTAATTTTGATAAGGGTATTTTACCTGCTAAACCTACTACACCTAGGGAAGTTACAGTAAGCATAATAATTGGACCAATAATAGCCAGACAAGCATTAATTTTAAAAGCAGTCTCTACTTTATTAAAATAGAGCATTAGACCCGCTGCAGAAAGCTCAATTAACCCCGAAATAATCCTCAATAAAGCCATTCCTAAAACAATTTTTAAGCCCATATTTATTATCCATCCTCTAATTTTTGTTATTATTCGTAGGAAATGATTTCACCGTAATCCGTTACGAATAACAAAAAAAGTTTTCTTTAAGCATTGTTAGATACTTTTTTTAATACTTATGCATTAGAGGGTAATAGATATGCTTCCCGATGCATAAATTTTAGGGGACAGAAGGAATAAACTTTATAGCCGCAAGAGCTAATGGTATCTAGGAGGAAAGCTATGTGGGCAGAGGGATTTTTATTAACATTAATTTTTATAGGAGTAATTAGCAAATCCAATGTATTGGCTACTTCTGCGTCCTTGATTTTAGTTTTAAAACTTGCCAGATTACAACATTACTTTCCCTTAATAGAAAGAAGAGGGCTAGAAATGGGCCTTTTATTTCTAATGATGTCAGTTTTGGTACCCTTTGCAGGTGATCAAATCTCAACTAAGACTATAATAAAGGGGATCTTTAGTTGGCCTGGACTTTTCTGTGCCATAGGTGGAGCTTTAGCTACTTATATGAATGGTTCTGGTTTACAAATGCTAAAAATTCAACCGGAACTTTTAAGCGGTTTAGTACTAGGTAGTATTATTGGAATAGTGTTTTTTAAAGGTGTGCCTGTAGGTCCCTTAATGGCTGCAGGATTAGCAGCCATGTTTATGAAAATATTTGAGTTATTAACATGACAGCCCTGAAACAAGGGGCTTTTTTTTATGAATTTATAGCTATATCTTGGGCAAAATAAGTATGTTGTCAACATAAGGAGTGATTAAGTTTGGATATGAAGAAAAAATTTACTTTGGCTGCTTTAGCTGGAGTACCTTTAATAATGGTTTTAGGTAATTCCATGTTAATACCTGTACTACCTAAAATGAAATCTACCCTAGATATTACTCAGTTTCAGGTTAGTTTAGTTATAACCTTATTCTCTGTTCCTGCTGGATTAGCTATTCCTTTTGCAGGTTTTTTATCTGATAGGATAAGTAGAAAGAAAATTATAGTACCAGCTCTTATCCTTTATGGCTTGGGAGGAGTAGTGGCTCTTTTGGGAATATGGTTAATGGAAAAACCCTACTATGTTATTATGGCGGGCAGGGTGCTGCAAGGAATAGGAGCAGCTGGAACAGCACCTATTGCTATGGCTTTATCAAGTGATATTTTTACTTCTAGTGACCGGAGCAAATCCTTAGGTCTTCTAGAGGCTTCTAACGGTTTAGGGAAAGTAATTAGTCCCATTTTTGGATCCCTTATAGGGATGTTAGCTTGGTATGCTACTTTTTTTGTTTTTCCCGTACTCTGTGTGCCAACTGCTATAGCGGTCTGGTTTTTGGTCCAAGATCCTATGACCAATAAGAAACCCAAGTCAGTAAAAAACTACTTATCTGCTTTAAAGAAGATCTTTCAAGGGAAGGGCGTTCATTTAGCAAGTGCTTTTTTTGGTGGTTCTATAGCCCTTTTTGTTTTATTTGGGACCTTGTTTTTCCTTTCGGATCATTTAGAACAAAAATATAACTTATTTGGAGTTAGGAAAGGACTAGTCTTGGCCATACCTGTTTTAGCCAGCTCTTCTACCAGTTTTATAACTGGTATGATTACAGGAAAAAAGTCAAATAAATATAAGTTCTTTGTTGTAGGTGGACTTATCTTAATTGGTATTGCCAATTCAGTGATTCCTTTTTTTATAGAAAATATCTATATCTTTATTGCTGCGTTAGTAGTAGGTGGAGTGGGAAGTGGTTTAGTCTTGACCTGCTTAAACACCATAATTACTGGTTCTGTTTCTATGGAAGAACGGGGAATGATTACTTCCCTTTATGGAGCAGTTAGATTTTTCGGGGTAGCCATTGGCCCCCCGGTTTTTGGTATTTTGATGGAAATAAGTAATTTAGCCACCTTTTTAACCCCGGCGGGCCTAGCTTTTTTAGCCTCGGTTGGATGCATGCTTTTTGTTAAACAAAAATTTATCCAGAGTCAAAACCAATCTACAAGTAAGGAGCAAGAACAGGACACCATGGGTAAAAAGATTTTCGATACCTTAACCATGAAAAATACCATAGGTAGATTAGTATTAAGGCCTAAAACTGCCCAATTAAAAAAGTTAAAGGATAAAGAAGAGATAATTAAAGCTGAATTTGCTGGCAGCCAGAAAGAGGAGAAGACTAGTGAGGAATTTGCGGGTCAAGAAAAAGAGTGAAATATTTTCCGTTATTTCGCGACTCCGCGGGCACGCATTAAACGTATTTGCGTTCTTCGCGAGCGCGTAAACGCGTTAAAAACTCATGGGCTATTTGTTGTGATAGTTGTGGCATTATGGCTCAAGGGGCATAGCAAATTGGTCAGCATTACGTCTTATGGGTCTAGCATAGGGGACAGCATTACGGCTTTTATGTCTAGCTCACTGGTCAACATTAAGCTTAAATGCTGCCATGCAGACTATCCTGTTAGCTATAATGCTGACGTCCAGTCTATCCCATGAGCCGTCACGCTGACCTGTAGATTATCCCGTGAGCCGTAGTGCCGACTTATTAGATAGGCCTTTAAGTCATAATGTTCATCACACTTTTTTACAATAACTTATTGTTTTCTTTCTAAGTAATTGAATATTTGTTATAGTTAGAATAAAATAGGGGAATAGTTCGAACATAGGAGGAGCAAAATGAAGTTCAATACTAGAATGTTAACTACTACTGCTTTGTTACTAGCTTTAGCTCTAGCTGTTCAGCAATTTAAAATTCAATGGCTAACTGGACCTGGAGTTAATGCAATTTTAATTTTAGCTACTGGCTATATAGGTGCTTTAAGCGGAATAATCATTGGTATTTTCACACCACTATTGGCTTTAATTATGGGTATAATGGGCTTTGCTCCAGCGATACCTTTTATCATGCTTGGCAATGCTTTACTATGCATTGGCTACGCTTGGGGTAAAAAAATTAACCCTCTAGTAGGGGTTGTGATTGGTGCAATTTTAAAATTTATTCTTTTATCTTTAGCTGTTAGATTTATTATTGATGCTCCACCTCCAGTAGTTACTGCCTTAAGTTTTCCTCAGCTTGTTACTGCCTTAACTGGCGGATTAATTGCTATAATTATCCTTAGATATTTACCAAGAAATAAGTAATAGAAGGAAGGTAGGTTAATGATAATTGCAGTAATAGATGGCATGGGTGGTGGGATAGGAGCTCATATTGTTCAGAGCTTATTGCCCCATTTAGCTCCTGAGGATAAAATTTGGGCTTTGGGGACTAATGCTATTGCCACTGCAGCCATGGTTAAGGCCGGAGCCCATAAGGGGGCTAGCGGAGAAAATGTGATTAGAGTTAGTATCAATGACGCTGATATAGTTTTAGGGCCTTTGGGAATAATTGTTCCCAATGCTATGATGGGAGAAATCACCCCTTTAATTGCCGAAATAATTGCCTCAGCCAAGTGTAGGAAGATTTTATTACCAATTAATCAACCCCATGTTGAGCTGGTGGGGGTAGTTAATAAGCCTTTAAATGAATTAACTAAGGAAGCTATTGACCTGGTTCTTAAATAGGGACCAGGTCAAAAAAATATTCCACAGTTTTATTAATCAAATATACGGGATTGGGGATATTAACCTGTAAAATCATTAATAAGCCCAGAAGGAAAGCAAAGCCCGTTAAACCGAGGAAAACAGCCATTTCCCACCAAGATTTATTCAAAATTAAAGTGGGTATTTCAAAAAGAATTATACCAATCAAAGCAAAAATATAGCCTACTATAATCATCCTGGAACTCCTTTCTTACCTCGGATAATCGCTACTAAGAGGGTTAAGAGAGGTAAAAAAATTTGAAAGGGTAGAGCATAAAAAGGATAGATTGTATAGGTAAAATAGCTGTTTTCAAAGGAACTTTCAAATTGTAATAAGCTTAGACAGATCATTAATATCCCTATGGGTAAAACCACGGGCAGATAACTCTTTAATTTTAATAGCTGGGCAGTTCCTAAGGAAACAGCATAATAGAGGACAGTAACTTTGATAAAACCCATGGTTAGAAAGTTAATGACCACTAGGATTTCTATCCTAGTAATAACTTCGAAAATATTTACTGCCCGAACAGCCGTATAGGAAGGATAGGTATAGATATCCATTAGTGTTCCCAAAACAGCAATATTACGGATAGCTTGGATTAATAATAAGCCCCCGCCAAATAGGAAAGCAATCAGCGTAGTTAATTTTAGCTTTTTAGGATTATTAACCGTAGAGAATATCATAAGAAACACTACAGTTTCTCCAAAGGGAAAGGTGGCGGAAATAAGAACTGTAGTAAGGAATTCCTTTAGTTTAGTGGTTTGAAGAATGGGTAGTAAATTATTAAAATCCATCAAGGGAATACTCAGTAAAGAGGTAAGGACTAAAATTATTGTGGTTATAATAGTTAAAATAATACTAGTTCTACCAATGACTTCAATACCATTGCGCACAGCGGATGCACAAATTAAAACCATAGTAATTAAAAAAACAGAAATAGGGGTCTCGGGAAAGATAATTCCAGCTAAAAAATCTCCAAAGTTCCTTAACACTATCGCTCCCAAATGGAAGAAGTACCAAAGGTAGACTAGGGAAATTAATTTGCCCAGATAAGGGCCAAAAACTAAATCATTGATTTCTAATAAATTTTTAGTTTGAAAACGCTGGGCTAAAATAACATAAATGGCAGCAAAGCAAAGACCCACTAACATAGAAACAATAAAAGCTAGCCAAGCATCATTACCAGCAGCTCGGCCGGGATTAATAATAACCACTGTGCCATATATAAAGCCTATTATTAAAAAAACCAATTGATTAGCTGGTATTTTACCGCCTTCTAGTTTCATATTAACCCCTACCTTACGTTAATGGTCTTGTTTGGACAGCAGTTCTTCTGATACTACTCTTAATCTCGGTGGAAACTTCTATCAATGGAAAATGCTCATCCCATTTTGCTTCTAGGGACCGCATTTCTTTAGGGTATTTTCTTGTAAAGGCCTGACCAAAACCAAAGATATCAGTCCGGAGGTCTTGGGCTTTTTTTACTGCTGCCATTATTTCATTGTGGATGACAGCGGCCTGTCTTCGTTCTAAAGATTGTAAAACATCATGTTTAGATAAATCTAGATCCCCCATTTGTTCCGCTATTTGGCTTTCCATGGAAACTTCTATTTTAATTTCCAGTTTATCACCAGTTATCCTAGGAATCATTTTAGATTGGGAAAGGAGAAGCTCTAAGCTGATTTTATCGTTACTTAACCCAGGTTCTTCCACCACAATTATCCCCGATTCCACTTTATTTATGATCCAAAGATAACCTCGCCCTTCAGAACGATCTAAGGTACCAATTAATTTATCCTCATTAAAGATAGCAGTTTCCTTTAGTAAAACTTCCTTTTCTTTTCCTTCCCCTTTAATTTCAATAATACTAGCTACTGGTTGCCTGGATTTACTATGAAAGGCTTGAGCAAATTCCACAACGTCTGAGCTAGCTATATTACTCATGGCTCCCTGCTGCCTTTCGATCATTTGCCTTAAGGCTCGGGTGGGTATCCCCTCTATATTTGCAAACTCTTCCAATAAATCTTGAGCATCGGAATCGGAAATTATAATCCATGCTTGACTACGGGGCTCTGGATCACGAATAAAAAAGTCCAAATAAGGAGCAATCCCTTCCCGAGCAATTTCTTTACTAAAAACAACTATTTCAGTAAAAGGAAAAAAGGGTCGGCGGTCAAGTTTGGCATTATAGTTTCTCACTGCTTCCATAACGGTAAAACCAGTACTTTTGACATTAATAAAGGTAGGTCCATTTCCTCCTTCAGAGCCCAAGTTTTTTGGTACTACCACTTGGGTGGTCATTAGAATCTTATCTGGATTTTCTGCCTGATCAAAGGCTACTCCCGTAACAATTGCTAGGTCATCCAATTCTCGGTAGTTCCAACAACCACTGAAAAAAAAGGTAATAAGAATTAGAATTATTATTAATTGAATAATTCTCGTATTTCTTGCCATTGGTCTCCTCCTATTTATCCTTTTTCTTTTGGGGAGGTTTGGGTATTAAGTCCAAGCTTTCACGTTGATAATTGTTCCATCCGATGGTCTTAGGCCTTGTAATCATTGCCCAAAGGGGGAAGCGGAGGAATGTATCTTTTAAGTCTAACCAGCTAATTGGTGCTAAGGGAGATAAATAGGGTGAGCCAAAGGATCTTAGTGCAGAAAGATGGATTAAGATACCTATGGTACCAATAGTTATACCAAATAGGCCCAAGGCACTCCCTAAGAGGGTCATTACAAAGCGGATGATACTTTCCGCATCGGAATGGGATGTGACTACAAAGGATGCTATAGCAGTGAAGGCTACTACAATCACCATGGTGGAACTGACAAAGCCAGCACTAACTACTGCATCCCCCAGAACCAAGGCTCCTACGATACTAACCGATTGGCCCACAGCCTTAGGGAGCCGAACCCCTGCCTCCCTTAAGATTTCAAATACAATTCCCATCCCTATAGCTTCTAATGCTACGGGAAAGGGGGTGCCTTCCATGGCACTGGAAATGGTAATAATCAAGGCGTCAGGGATTAATTCCTGGTGAAAGGCCACCACCGCTACAAAAAAACCAGGGCCATAGAGGCTAAATAAAAAGCCCATATATCTTAAGATACGGACAAGACTTGAATAATAGGGTCGTGAATAATAGTCTTCAGCACTTTGAAAGCCCTCGATAAAAAGAAAGGGAACAGTTAGAACTACGGGACTGCCGTCTACTAAAATTGCCACTCGTCCCTCCAGTAATTTTGCTGCCACCACATCAGGCTTTTCACTATTGCCTATAGTGGCAAAGGGAGAAAAGGGAGCATCTTCAATAAACTGTTCTATATAACCGGATTCTAAAATAGCATCGGTTTTAATATCTTCAATGCGGTTTTTAACCTCTTGGACAACTCCGTCATCGGCAATGCCTGCAATGTAAGCAATACAGACATTGGTTCTTGTTTTCTGCCCAACTTTGAGCATTTCCAAGACCAAATCAGGATTATGGATTTTTCTTCTTAGGAGGGAGGTATTGATTCTGAGGGTTTCGGTAAAGCCTTCCCGAGGACCTCGGACTACTACTTCTCCTTGAGGTTCGGAAATGCTTCTTCTTTCCCAACCCTGGTTACTAATAGAGAGAGCTTGAGTTTCACCCTCAACTAATAAGATGGTATGTCCATCGAGGCAACCTTCTACAACTTCTTCTAAGTTGGAAACCTTGATAGAATCAGCCATGGATAGAAGGCGTTCATCGATAAAAGCGATAATATCATTGGGTTGATAGGTATTAATAAAGCCAGCAAAACTACTATCATACATTAGAGGTTTCATAATATCATCATTGATAGATGTTTTGGCTACTAAACCTTCTATATAGACTAGGGCTACATTAATTGGTTCTTCTTTACTTCCAAAGGAAAATTCACGGATAACAAAGTCATTACTTTCCTTG
Organism: Clostridia bacterium; assembly: GCA_012800195.1. Lineage (GTDB taxonomy): Bacteria > Bacillota > Peptococcia > Peptococcales > BICA1-8 > JAAZJU01. The sequence continues at coordinate 26,158 of JAAZJU010000035.1, read as the reverse complement.
AAAGTCTTTTTTAAAGTTTCTAGGTTTTGCTTAAGGTGGGGGGAGATTTTTAGTCCGCTTTGTTTTTTTCCATTAGCATTTTGGGTTGATTGTTTTCTTAGTAATCTAACTAAGTTAAATTTTTTAGCTAAATAATTAAACAATCAATCACCCCTATTTCCTTTAATAATTTTTAAATACCTTTTTTTAGTATTATTGCTTAATAGAGAAATAATATGTAATTAAACCAAAGGTTCTTTCCTAGTGTTAACACAAGGGACTAGCTATAGACATAAAATAAAGGGAGGTCTAGTCTATGAAAGGTTATATGGGCATAGTGGTTAAATAAAAAGGATGGTGGCAATATGAATAATGATAATGATAGAGATAAAGATAAAGATCGAGATGGGCGTTCTGAGGTCTTAAATGCTGCTTTGGTTGAGGTTGAAAAAGCAATGGCCAGAGAAAATGCTCCGACCAGAAATGCAGTACTTGTCCAAGAAAATCCAAGTACCAATATGTTAGAAAACTTAGAGCGGATGGTCTGTAAGATTAGAACTATGGCCGATAAATTAGAAGATTTTTTAAGGATGATTAAAATAATTCAGGTTATAACTGAAATGAATAAAAAGGGTAAGCCATTTTCACCAGAAAGTCTGATTAGCCTAGTTGGTATAAATACGGGGGGAAAAAATGCAGATAATTTCTCTAGCAAGGTAAGCTCTAAAGATGAGGATAAAACCGTGGGAGAAAAGGAAAATGGAATTGATGTAGAAAACCTACTGCATAAAATGCTAGAAGAAGATCCAGATATGGCTAGTAATCCTCTGGCTAAATTACTTCTACAAATGTTAGAAGAGAAAAAATCCTAAGAAGCATAACCACCAGATTATTGAATAGAAATATGATGAGGTAATTAGAGGCAATAAAAAGGTGGTGAGGATATGCAGGACAAAGATAGAGGATTATTAAGAATACCCCGTAATAGGGGAATATTAGGACAAGAAATCTTTTTTATCAAAAATAAAGATTATTTATGGTGTTTACGAATTAAAGAGGGCAAGTTATGGGGTAAGATGTCCTTAGATTTAGGGGAAAATTGGCTAGATTGGCAGGTCTTGCTTACTGATTATGATGGTTATTTTTCTTTTAACTTTAATGGTCAGGATGCTTTACATTTGCTGTGCAAAAAAACTACTGGTGAGATAGCCTATATTCTTTGGCAAGGTCAAGAATTTACAGTTAATATTTTAAAGGACGGTTATTTAGATCAGGAACAGGTGACCTATCAAAACATCTTAATTGATGAGGAAGATAGGGTGCATTTATTGTATTTTACTGAGAATAAAAGGGAAAAAATATGGAAGATAAAATACACCATTAGGGAAAACCAAGAATGGAGTAAGCCTGTGGTTTTGGACTATGGGGTAGGCCCTGGATTGGAGCAGGGAACGGCAGCATTTGATTTAGACGGAACTTTATATTTAATATATCAGATTTATCAAGAAGGAATATATCAATTTGTCATTAGGGAAAAAAAACCCAATAGTATCTTCTGGGAGGATAAATCCATTATAACTGGCTCAAAAAGGAGCAATCTCAACCCCTGTTTAGTTATTGATGAAAAAGGTACCCTCCATTTAGTTTGGGTTAGATCCGATGGGATGAATTATAGAGTTATTTATCGGCAAAAAACTAGAGGAGGTTGGATGGTGGGAGGGTGGCAAGAGGATAGGGAACTCTCTTTACCTGGATATAATTGCTATAGTCCCACTATAGGCATTCTGGATAAAAAGGTTGTTGTGATTTGGCAACAGGTGGATGGAATTTATAAGGCAGTTTCCCTTGATGAAGGAAGAACCTTTGCTAAACCAGAGTTACAAGAAAGGTACCAAGGACTTCTCTATAAAAATATAATTACTTTGGATGCATATAAGACTCAAGGTCTAAACACTATGGCTACCTTTGATACTGGAAGTACTTCTGTGGCCTTACTAGCTACAGTATTCCAAGAGGAAGAGGGGTCAGAAGAGGAGGTTCTTTTAAATTTACCAGAATTAAAGGAAAGCAATTATCCTTCTATAGATTTTGGTCAAAAAGGCTTAGAAGAACAGTTGCAAAAAATCAATGGTAACTTTAAAAAAATGTATTTTGAAACAGAGGATGTAAGATTAACTAATCTGCAGATGAAAGAGACCCTTGAAGAAAAAAATAAAGAGATTGAAATTTTAACTCAAAAAGTTTCCCAGAAGACTCAAGAAATTGAGAAAATTTCCAAGGAACAGAGAGTTTCAGAGCAAATACTTGAGAAACTCAAAGAAAATATCCTGAAGAATAATAAGGAATATGAGGAAAATCTCAATAGCAAAAAAAATAGGATAAAAGTTCTTGACGGGGAAAAGAAAAATTTACAGGAAAAACTGGTAAAAGCTAATGAAATTATTATAGAACTGAGGGAAAAGCTGGAGAAAAAGGAAGAAATAATTAAAAACAACTCCATTAGGGAGGAAAATTTAAAAAAAGAATTAAAGAATGTACAAGGTGAATTAGAAAAATATATAAAACAACCCTTTTGGAGAAAAATTTTCTAAGGGACAATTTGGAATACCATATTAATTAATATTATGTGGGAATAAAAAAGAGTTTTTTGAAGCTAAAGTGAAGAAAAATCCGGCTAAGAGGGCAATTTTAAACTTTGTGAAAAATTAAGATTTTAGTACAATAAGGACTGGGTCAACCCAGTCTTTATTATGAGGTTGGCACCTAAATTTTTGGAGGGATTGACATGAAGAAATATCTAGCTAAGGTTACCCTTGTAGCCAGTATCACCCTATTATTTTCCTTCAGCTTAAATGTCCAAGCTGCCCACGCCTTTGGTTGGTTAAGTCCACAATGGTTTAACCAATATTTTAGCAATAATCAATCGCAACAACAAAAACAGACCCAGACCCAAACCCAAACCCCTAAGCAAACACCGTCTAAACAATCTCCAGCTCCTTCTAATACTAAGCCAAGCACTTCTCAGCCTACTGCTCAACCCAGTAGTATGAGCAGCCAAGAAAAACAATTGGCTGATCTGATTAATAAGGAGCGGGCTAAGAAAGGTTTAAAGCCCCTACAGGTAGATGCTGAATTAAGCAAATGGGCGAGAGTCAAAAGCCAAGACATGGTAAATAAAAATTACTTTGCCCATCAATCTCCTACTTATGGTAATGTTTCCACTATGCTTAAAAATGGTGGTGTAAGCTTCCGTTATGCTGGTGAAAACTTAGCCAAGGCTGGAAGTGTTTCTTTGGCTCACAGTACCTTGATGAACAGTAGTATACATAGGAGTAATATCTTAAATAGTAACTATACCCATGTAGGTGTTGGTATTGTTCAAAAGGGCTCAACCTTATATATTACTGAAATTTTTGCAGCTAAATAATTAGACGATAAAAAATAAAATAGGTTGCACATTAGGGACAAGTAAAATTTACCTAACTAGAATAATAAAAGTCGGCATCGCCGACTTTTATTATTTACACCCTTTGCAACCTCCAGGGTTACCAGGATTAAAAGGTGGTCTATTTTGAGGTGGATAGGGTGGCCATTCAGGATTATAAGTAGCAGGACATTCTCCAAGAACTTCTGGGCATTCGGGTGGTTCGGGAGCATAACCATAAGTAGGAACAAGCAGCTGAACTTCAGCCTCAAGCTTAATTAAGATAAGTATTCCAATGCAACAGGTTACAGTTACAAATTCTTCCTCTTCATCACTATCAACATCAGAGATAAAGCACTGTAAACATTCTGGGTAGATATGGCACTGAGGAGTTAAGCCTGGTTCTCCAGCTCTATTTAATCTAAAGACTTTCTCAATTTGGAAATCTTGACTTTCCGTATAACCATTGAGAGTACTGGTAACTCTGAGGGTAGCGATTACTTTTACTAAACCGCTATTTAAGAGTCTACATTCTTGACTTAGAACCTCAACAGTTCCACATTGGGCAGTTAAAAGCTCAACATTGTTTTCTTCAACCTCAAACTCAAGTTCAACCTCTTCTACTTGGGTGTGCATACATTCTTCAAAAATTTTTTTGACTTTGATAACATCAATTTCCACTGGGGGTGGGCAAACTGGTAAGCCTGTAGCTCTGTCAATGGGACATGGCCCCGGTCCTACTGGTGGTAATGTAGGTTTAACATGATTAACCTCACTCATATATTTATTACCTCCTTAATGAAATGTTTCCTTAGGATTATTGCTCCCTAGATTCTCACTACATCCTATGAAAGAAGGGAAAATTGTGTGCTTTAATTTAAAAAGAAATACTTTAAATTAATTGCCAAAAACGGTATAAAAGACTGAATTTACTTTGTTCTAATTTAAGGGTTTTGTTTAAAAGTGTAGAGAAGTTTTCCAATTTAGAAGAGTCTTCTTGGAGAAAATATCTACTGGTAATATTCATGAAATGATAAGGAGTTTTAAGTTCTGCTAGAAGGATTTTTAATTCATCGTCAGAAAGAGGATACAACTTCAAATATTCCTTCATAATAGTGGCAAAAGTTTCTTTGCACCAAGTTTCCTTAGTGGACATTACCTGATAAAGAAATTTTCTTAAATCTCTAGCTGGTAAATCAATACAAATATTATCGATGTGTAAGATCCAAGTCTTATCCTTGCCTACAGAAAAATTTCTAGGTGAAAAACCATTAAGACAAAGGCAAGGTTCCCGGGAAATTTTTTTAACCCATTCCCTGTATAAAGGTCCCTCAAAGGCTTCTGAAACATCTTCCAAAAGGCTAAAAAATGTTTGGAAGTTATCTAAATATATTTTTGCAAAGGTTTGAGGCAAAAGATTTTCCGATTGATATCTATATTCCAAAAGCAAGCCTTGTTTTCTACGGGTTTTTTCTGGCCAAGAACCCAGGTATTCCTGCCAGTAGGAATCCTTAGGCACCCGGAAATTTTTGGACAGACTGTGTATCTTTGCGACGGCTTGGGCTATGGATATAACATTTTCTTGGTTTAAATAATTTGCGGGTTTACCCTTAACCCAGGGGCTAAGAATATAGTAATAATCCTTGGAATAAACCCAAGGCTTATTATCCCATGTGTAGATTAAAGGAGAGATATTGCCGCCCTTTTTACTAAGAAAATCATAAGCAGAAATCATTGCTTGCCACTTTTGCTCATCTAAAGCATATCTTTTGAGGGATAAAAGATCCTTACTTGTTTTAATAAACCAAACTGCTTTTTTATCTTGAAACTGATACTTCTTTATTAAAAATAAGTTGATAGGGTACTTTTTAAGGACCAGCTGTGCATCTGCCACATAATCTATTAAGTTAGGACTGGTATTTTCTAGCATAAAAACCCCCCTTCTTTTATTGGTCCTTCAATTTATGGTATGTTAAAGGGGCCTAGAGTGTGTTAGGGGTACAAAGGGGAAGTTTGCGTAGGTTTAATAATGGGTAAGATATCAGCAAGAATTAATTAGAAAAGGATGGAGTTGTAATTATGGATTTATTGACATTGATTAAAGAACGGAGAAGTGTGCGCCAATTTCTTAAGGAACCTATCCCTCATGAGGATTTAGAAGAAATATTAGAGGCTGCTCAGTGGGCACCTAGTGGTGGGAATAAACAAGGATGGAAATTTATCGTTATTAAGAACCCCGATCTATTGGACGAGATGTCTAAAATGGTAGGGGATAAGATTGATAAACTTGCAGAGGAGGCTGGTCTGGGTAATAAATTGAAGGGCAATAAGGTTATGGCTACCTTTTTTAATCAAGCCCCAGTAACTATTGCTGTTTTTATGGAGCGCTATATCAGTAAAATTGAGGAGGCTTTGGAAGGACTGGGTTATCAACCCTTGGAGATCCAAAGACTACGGGGTCAATCGGATTTACAAAGTATTGGAGCAGCCATTCAGAATATCTTACTTATGGCTCATAGCAAAGGATATGGCTCCTGTTGGTTATGTAGTCCCAATATTGCCAGTCCAGAAATAGAAAAGCTACTGGGAGTCGCGGAAAATTGGCAACTTAAGGCTCTAGTCCCCATTGGTAAACCAGCCCGGGATTATAAAGCTCCAGTTCGCAAGGATTTAACAGAAATTGTAGAATATAGAGATTAAACAAGCAGGGAACAAAAAGTTACATATTTCGTCTATATAATAAAAACCTCCTGGGCAAGATAGTATTAGCTGGATAATAGGGGGTTTTTAAACTGAAGACCAAAAAGCTCAAGGTTACCAGGAAGTATATATTATTTTTAGTTCTAGTTTTTTTAGCTCTGTCATTAATGGGATGCAATAAGAGCAGTCAAACTGTTCAAGGAGAATATGAGAAACAAATCCAGGATTTTATTAGGGAAAGGATACAAAACTATTCTACCAAACATTTTTCTAAGCTAGAGGAATGTGAGGTAAGTTTTTATTCTGAGGATAAGGTTAAGGTCTATATTAAATTTATTCCTGACTTTGGCTCCATTATTTTTAAAAATGAAATTTGGCATTGGTCTGCACTTCATGCTTTGAACCTATCTTATCTTTTTCCAGAGATTAAGGAGTATCATTACTCCGTCTTTGATACCAATAACAATAAACTAATGGATCTGTACTTAGATGAGGGAGGCATCAGGATGCTCCCGGATAAGTTTTATGGCCAAAAAGGACCCGGTAATTATTATCGATTCTGCTTTACAAATGTGGAGGAAACAACCATAGGGAAAGAATTGCCCATTGATGAAAATTTCTTCGAAGGCTCTGGATTACCGTAAGATGGCTAATAGGTTAAACTGAATGATAGTGTGTTAGTGTGATGGCTAACAGGATAATCTGCATGACAGTGAGGAAGTGGGAGAGATAACTCTTTTAGCAAGCGTCATTCTGAACGTCAGTGAAGAATCTAAGTCATTTTTGCAAGTGTCATTCTGAACGCCAGTGAAGAATCTAAGCTTTAATAATATTTTTGGGGAGGAAACTGTCTATTATTTCTTAAAGCTTGTCCCCCATAAGAGATAATAGCTTCCTTCCTTTTTTTATTTAAGGTTTTATAGCAGGAAACCCTGTTATTCCTCAAGAATATAAATAAAAAAGTTCTGTTAAGGAGGAAATAATGGAAAATATCGCTTTGCTAGCCAAGTGGCTTCAAGATTCCCAATCTACTGTGGTGTTTACAGGAGCAGGAATGAGTACGGAAGCAGGCTTACCAGATTTTCGTTCCAAAGATGGACTCTGGAAGAAAAAAGATCCCCGTCAATTAGCATCTATTGATGCTATGAAAAGGAATCCTGAAGAATTCTATGATTTTTATCGGATGCGTTTACATAATCTTGGATTGGCTGACCCCCATAAGGGACATAAAATCCTTGCCCAATGGGAACAGAGGGGATTAATTAAGGGTATTATTACTCAAAATGTGGATGGTTTACATCATCGGGCTGGTTCCAATAATGTTGTTGAGTTACACGGTACCTTACGGGAAGCTGTATGCATTAAGTGTCAAAAGGTCTATCCTTCAGATAAGCTTTTGGAGGAAAAGATACCTCAATGTGATTGCCAGGGCAAAATAAAGCCTGGAGTAATTCTCTTTGGGGAAAGGTTACCCGTGGATGCTTTAGAGAAAGCTGATACCTTGTCTAGAGAAAGCAAGTTATTTATTGTCATTGGTTCTTCTTTAGAAGTATCTCCAGCTAACTATTTTCCCTCATTAGCAAGACAAATGGGGGCTAAGCTAGTTATTATTAATCTCGAGCCCACAATGTTAGATTATGAGGCAGATTTATTGATTAAGGGTAAAGCAGGGGAAGTTTTAGAACAGGTAGAGAAGTTAGTAAAATAGCAATCTCCTCTTATTTTTTGCGAAAAAGCGATTGCTTAGTAAATGCAAAGGAGATGCATATATTTGGGTGAAGGAGCAACAGAATAAGTCAAAGCAAAAAAAGTCGGTTAATACCGACTTTTTCGTTTGGACTAATTTTTACCTCTATTAGTTTTTCTTTCTTGGACCTCTTTGATTAACTTTTTCTTTTCAGGGCTATCAGGTAACTTTTTTAACATGGTATAAACCTTATGCCAGTTAACAGTTTCTTCTCCTTTATAGAGAGGCAAATCTTCAGTTTCTAAAGCTTCCTGAAGTGATTTTACAAATTTTTTTTCTTTTTTCTTAAGCCTAAACTGTCTACCTTTATTATAGGCATACAGTAAAAATGCAAGATAGGCAAAGAAAAATATAGTTTTAATAAGAGCAGGATCATTACTATCTACAAACATTAACAAAAGTTTTGCCCTCCTTTAAGATTACTTAATATACATAATAAATCATACTATAAATAAATTCAAAATCCTATTAAAATTTACCAAAGATACATGCAATATATCTAAGAACATGTATAATATAGAGGAATCTAGACTTAAAAGTAGAAACTTATATATATATAAATATTAGCGGATGGAATAGGAGGGTTACTGTGGCCGATAAACAGATTGTTCTTTTTGGCCTAAATAATGAAGATTATGGCTTGGATATAAACAAGGTTCAGGAAATTGTTCGTTATCAAGAGGTTAAAAAATTGCCTGAGACCATTGATTATATTCTGGGTGTTATTAATTTAAGGGATAAAATAATACCTATAATTGACCTAAAATATAAGCTCTATCAGCAAGTCTCTGAGATTACCGAAGATACCAGAATTATTGTGGTTAAAATTGCAGAAACTTTGGCGGGAGTAATAGCGGACAATGTCTATGAGGTTTTATTAATCCCTGAGGAAAATATAGAAGATGCCCCCCGTATATTAGGACATTCTGTGGGTATAGCTGGTATAGGAAAGCTAGAGGATCGATTAATTACATTATTGGAACTAGATAATTTACTCAGTGCAGATGATTTAAGACAAGTGGATCAAGTTGTTTAATGCTATGAACTTTCGGGGGGAATAGGATGTTATTAGAGGACATAAAAAAGATACTTAATTGTCGAGTCTTATGCTGTGAGGAATTGCTAAATTTAGAGATAGGTGAAGTTTGCGCTACCGATTTAATGAGTAATGTTTTAGCAACCTCTGGTACCAATACTTTACTGATTACGGGCTTAAATAATATTCAAGTGGTAAGGACGGCAGAAATGAGTGATATTCCAGCAGTTGTTTTCATTCAAGATCGAATACCTAACAATGATGTGATAGAGTTAGCAAAGGAGAAGAATATTGTCCTAATGGTTAGTAATTATTCTATGTATTCCGCTTGTGGTAATTTATATTTAGCAGGTCTAAGATAAATAGGGTCGCCCCAAAAAGGGCGACCTTTTTTAAATAGTTTTCTAGAAAACTAAAATCTCGGGATAATAGTAGTTTCTAAATTACTCCACATTTGAGGTGTAAGTAGGCCTAAACGCCACAAGGCTATCCCATTTAAATCATATTTTTTGGCAATCCCCACCTTAGTTATGAGACTTTCTGATGTTTCCCGGGGAATATTGATACCCAAGATTAATTTATCTATAGGGACCAGTGATTTAGCCATTTCTACCGCTTCTACAACTTTTCCTGCTGGTTCTGGAGTTCCTCCATACTCATAAGCCATAATAATAATTCTATCGGCAATAGCTCCTAAGGCTTGATAGTTATAGCCTTTATAAACACTATTAGGGGCATGAAGGGTTAAGGTTAATTTCTTATTAATAGGTTTTAATCCATGGGCTAGTTTATTTACAAATTCAGTAAAATTCTCTTGGATTGTTAATAATTCTTCTCCCTGTTGGGAAAGTCCCAAACCTTCCAGATTTAAATTTACTCCCCCATAAAGAGAAACTTCGGCTAATATACTATTAACTAAATTATTTACAGCTGTCTCATTACTTAGAAAATCAATTAATAGTCGGTCTTTATTGGTAGCATGGATCACCATATCGGGCTTTAGATTATATCTGTTACAAGCTGCTAACACATTTTCCCAGCCTACTGGTCTTTGCCAGCCAGTAGTGCTTTTAGTTAAAAGCTGTCCCTCTTGATCTAGACTGTACCAACCGAGAGCTAATTCATGTACTAAATGAGTATTTCCCAAGCTAGTCTCCGGATATTCCCTTTGAAAAAGGTTTGTCCAACTGCTAGTATTCCTATCCCCTAAGGCATAAAAGCCAATAACATTGAGGCTTTTAGGGGCGGATTTTACATCTACTATGTAGTCTTGGGCATTCCAGTTCACCTGACAATTTAAAGCTTCACTAAAAAAACGCAAAGGGATAAGGGTACGACCATCTAAAATTGTCGGAGGTACATCCAAAGGAAGGGGGCTATCATTGATTAAAGCTGTGTTTTTACCAATTTCTAAGATAATAGTGTTATTACCTTGGATAGCTGTAATACTTTGAGTGTTCTCATCCCATTTTACCTTGGTATTAAGTCCCTCACTTAGAGCACGAAAAGGAACCAGTACTCTACCTTCCTTAATAACTGGCAGAACATCAAATTTAACCCCTAAACCATCAATCTTAACTTGTACCGGAGGGTGAGCGGTGACCGGCAGTAAGGAAAAGATTAAAAAGAATAGTACTGTAAAAAATAAAAGTAAGAATCTTTTCAATTAAATCACCTCCAAATTAATAATATTCTAACACACAAAGCTAAGGGGCGTATCAAAATAGTATTCTCCTGTATGAAAAGCACTTTGGGGGTAAAAGCTAATTATGGAGGTGGAAAAATGCGGCCAATATGGAAAGGTGCCATTTCCTTTGGATTAGTAAATATCCCTATTAAACTCTATACAGCTACGGAATCTAAGGATATTAAATTTCGTTTTCTCCATGAACGGTGCAAATCACCCATCAATTATAAAAGGATTTGCCCTGTATGTGAGACGGAAGTAGAAAATAAGGATTTGGTTAAGGGTTACGAGTATGAAACAGGAAAATTTGTCATAATTAATGATGAGGATTTTGAAAAAATACCCTTAGAAACAGTAAAGGCTATTGAGATAATAGACTTTGTAGATTTAGCAGAGATTGATCCAATCTATTTTATTAAATCCTATTACTTAACCCCTACAGAACTGGGTTTAAAACCCTACCATCTTTTATATAAAGCCATGGAGGAAACGGGGAAAATAGCTATTGCTAAGGTGGTCTTGCGCTCTAAGGAAACTTTGGCATGTTTACGACTTTATGAGAAAGCTCTAGTGATGGAAACTATCTTTTTCCCTAATGAAATTAGATCCACCGATTTGTTGCCAGAATTGGAGCAGAAAGTAGAAGTAAATGAAAGAGAATTAAAGATGGCTATTAGTTTGATAGAAAGCTTAAGTACGGAATTTGACCCAGGCAAGTATACCAGTAATTATCGGGAAGCACTGATGGAAGTAATTGAAGCTAAAATTGCGGGAGAGGAAATAGCTGTTCCTGATAAACCTGAGGGAGCTACAGTTATAGATTTAATGGAAGCTTTAAAGGCCAGTATTACTCAGGCCCAGGAAGTCAAAAAAGAGGAAAAGAAAGCAAGCAAAAAGAAAACTACCAAAACAAAAACCAAAGTATCGGGATAAAATATATAACATATATTACCAGTCATTAGACATCTTCCTGTTGGCGTAATAATAATTAAATTTCAACCAAGGTGAAGAAGAATGATTATTATTCTCAACAGGAAAAAAACTAACTACCTTATAATAACTTTTCTATTGTTACTGATTCTAAAAATAATAGGAGGGTTATTATTTTTTTCTTTAGCTAGTCCAGTTTTAGGTGAGGGCCAGAAGTTGACTATAGTAATTGACCCTGGACATGGGGGAAGAGATCCAGGAGCTAATGTAGGAAATATCTTAGAAAAAGAAATTAACCTAGATATAGCCAAACGAATAAAAACTTATTTAGAAAATCGAGGATATAAGGTCCATTTAACTAGGACTACAGATACTAATCTAGTTAATTGGAAAGATAGGGGATCTTATCAAAGGGCATCTTTAAAAGAAAGAGTAGATATTGCTAAAAAGCAAAGTTATCCTATCCTAATCAGCATCCATTGTAATAGCAGTGGCAACAAAAATCATTTTGGCCCCCAGACCTTTTATAAGGAAGGGGATTTAGAGGGTGAAAAATTAGCTATTAATATTCAACGAGAGTTATCTCAGTTGCGAACTACCAACCGGCAGGCTGCAGTGGGGGAATACTATCTTTTGGATAACGCTCCTTTCCCTACAGTAATTGTAGAGATAGGCTTTTTGTCCAATGAACAAGATAGAGAAATGCTTTGTAAGGAGGATTTTAGACAAAGGATAGCCCAGGCTATTGGGCAGGGTATCCAAGATTCTCTATAAAAATTTCTGACAGCTTCATTAATTGCAGGAAAATTTCATAATAAAAAGAATTATATTCCTAATACTAGGGGGAGGTATCATTATGAATTTAGCTCAATTTCCACGTAGAAGGTATACAGAAGGGAAAACTCCATTGGAGAAATTAGAAAATCTGACCAGGCTTTTGGATGGTCCCAATATTTATATAAAAAGGGATGATTTATTGGGCTTAGCCGCGGGAGGAAACAAAACAAGGAAATTAGAATTCTTAGTGGCCGATGCTTTGCAAAAAGGTGCAGACACCCTAATTACCTGCGGTGCAGTTCAATCCAATCATTGTCGTTTAACTCTAGCCGCTGCAGTTAAAGAAGGGTTAAAATGTAGGCTGGTTTTAGAAGAACGAGTCCCTGGTAGCTACCATCCTGAGGCTAGTGGTAATAATTTTCTTTTTAAGCTTATGGGGGTAGAACAAATCACTGTAGTCCCAGGTGGCTCCAATATGTTGGCTGAAATGGAGAAGATTGCCGAAGAAGTTAGAGCAGAAGATCGGAACCCCTATATTATCCCTGGCGGAGGATCTAATGAAATTGGGGCAACGGGTTATGTAGCTTGTGCTCAGGAGATAATGGAACAATCCTTTGAAAAGGGTATCAACCTAGATTATGTTATTACTACTAGTGGTAGTGCCGGTACTCATGCTGGGTTAGCAGTTGGTTTTTATGGTTCTAACAGCAATATTCCTGTAATCGGTATTAATATCAGTAGAAAAAAGGATGTCCAAGAGGAGTTAGTGTATAATTTAGCGGCCCGGACTTCTAAATGGGTTGGAGTTAGGGGAGATCTACCAAGGGAGATAATTAAATGCTTTGATGAATATGTAGGTCCCGGTTATTCCTTACCAACTCCTGAAATGACTAAAGCTGTTCAATTATTAGCTAGAACTGAGGGAATATTATTAGATCCAGTTTACACCGGAAAAGCCTTTGCTGGCCTTCTTGATTTAATTAGTAAAGGCTACTTTAAAAAGGGAGAGAATGTTCTGTTTGTTCACACTGGAGGTTCACCAGCCCTCTTTGCTTACATGGAAGATATTCTTAAAAATTCCTGCTGAGTTTCAAGTATACAGTATATTTTAACAATAAAGCAGGTAAAGTTGCATAGTATAAAGAACTTAATGTTTTAAATTAAGGAGGGGATGGAATGATATGTAGTGCTTTTTAAAGGAATAAAAATGATAATGGGAACGAGAAATTTTATGTGATATAATCAATATTAAATTTCATAATTTTCAATAAATTATAAAAATTTGGAGGTAATGAGTATGATGATAGTTTTGGGTGGTGCGATTGTACTGGCAACGATTTACTTATTAGTAAAACAGTATGAATCAAGAATGGTTCTATTTGCTTCTGGTCTACTAATGGCTTTATTAGCCGGAGCCCCGATGGTAGCTCTTGATTCCTTTGCAAGCAGAATGACAACCGGTGGGCTGATTACCGCTATCTGTTCTGTTATGGGTTTTGCCTTTGTAATGAAAGTCACCAAATGTGACCAGCACCTAGTTAATTTGGTTGTTGGATTTTTAACTAAGTTTAGAGTGATATTAATTCCTGGGGCAACCATTGCTACCTTTGCCATTAATATTGCTTTACCCAGTGCCGCTGGTGCTGCAGCAGCTGTAGGAGCTATTTTTATACCAATTCTGATTGCTGCTGGAGTATCCCCTGCTATAGCTGGTGCTGCTGTATTAGCTGGAACCTTTGGAAGTATGTTAAGTCCAGGTCTATCCCATAACCCCTTTATTGCCGAATTAGCAGGGGTAGAGGTCATGGATGTTATCGCTGTCCACTCCACAGCCGATGTTATCTCTGTTGTTATTGCTGCTATCTCTATTGCTGTTGTTGCTAAATTTTTAAATGAAGATAAAGGGTATATTGCTAAAAGCCAAGCTGCTGCTACTTCCGAAGTAAATGTTGAAACCCCCAAGGCTAATCTTTTTTATGCCTTAGTACCAATCCTCCCCATAGTTATACTTGTTTTAGGATCCACTATTTTGCCAGCTTTAAAAATGGGTGTGCCTCAAGCTATGTTAATCGGTGCTATTATTGCTATAGCCGTAACCCGTACCAATCCCCAAGATGTTTCCAAGGCTTTCTTTGACGGCATGGGAAGTGCTTATGGCCAAATCATGGGTATTATTATTGCTGCTGCAGTTTTTGTCAGTGGAATGGAAGCCATCGGGATTGTAGAAGCTTTTATCAATATGTTGGTTAATACAGAAAGTGTTGTAAATATTGCAGCAACCTTTGGTCCCTTTTTGCTAGGAGTAATTTCTGGTTCTGGTGATGCTGCTGCCTTTGCTTTTAATGAAGCAGTAACACCCCATGCGCAAATGTTTGGCTTAGAAATAATTAATATGGGTAGTATTGCCGCTCTAGGTGGTGCATTAGGTAGAACCATGTCCCCAATAGCTGGTGCTGCTATTGTTTGTGCCTCTATTGCCGGTGTTAGTCCTATGGAACTAGCCAAGCGTAACGCCCCTGGTATGATTATTGCTGCTATTGTTACTATGTTTGTACTGCTATAGGAGGTTATCATGCAAGTAAATAGACAGAGATTAGAAAAAGATTTTAATAATATTGCTCAATTTGGCAGTTTAGAAAAGGGCGGGGTAACCCGCCTAGCTTTTACCCCAGAGGACATGAAGGTACGGGAATATCTTAAGGAAGTCATGGAGGAACTGGGCCTCACTATTAGTATCGATGCCTTTGGTAATATGCGGGGTAGAAGAGATGGACGAGAAAATCTACCTCCAGTTATCATCGGCTCTCATTTAGACACTGTCCCTGAAGGGGGACACTTTGATGGGGTAGTAGGGGTTATTGGTGCTCTAGAAGTTATTAGGGTTTTAAATGAAAATAATATTATCACTAAAAGACCGGTGGAAGTTATAAATTTCTCTTGTGAAGAATCTAGCCGTTTTGGTGGAGCAACCCTAGGTAGTAAAGCAATGGCTGGAAAAATTGGTATAGATGACCTTAAGAAATATAAGGATAAAGCAGGTATAAGTCTTTATGAAGAACTGGAATCCAAAGGTTTTAGACCCAATGATATTGCCAGCGCTCAGATAGGGACAGGGGATATCTATGCTTTTGTTGAGCTGCATATTGAACAGGGGCCTGTTTTGGAAGCAAATAATATTCCAATCGGTATTGTTACCTCCATTGCCGCACCCACTCGATTTAAGGTAATTATTGAAGGTAGAGCAGACCACTCTGGTAATACCCCTATGGGTTTAAGAAAAGATGCCTTAGCCGCTGCTAGTGAACTGGTGTTAGGGGTAGAAAAAATTGCCCGAGAAGAAGCTGGAGAGAACACGGTGGGTACTGTAGGTTATCTCTATGTACAACCGGGAGCAATGAATGTGGTTCCAGGTAAAGTGGAATTGGGTATTGATATTAGAGATATCAACAGTGAAGATAAACTAAAGGCTGTAGATGCTGTTAAAAGATTAATGGGGGAAATTGCTGCCACAAGGGGAGTCAAGGTAGACTATGAAATATTAACCCATGATGAGCCTGTAAGTTTAGCCGAAAAGGTAATTAATACTATAGAAGTGACTGCCCAAGAAAAAGATATTCCTTATATTAAAATGCCTAGTGGAGCTGGTCACGATGCCATGCATATGGCGGATATTGCTCAAGCGGGGATGATCTTTATCCCTAGTATTAATGGTATCAGTCATAATATAGCCGAAAACTCAAAGATGGAAGATATTGTCCAAGGAACAGAATTATTACTAGCTGTAACTATTAAACTTGCTCAAGAGGGAGAGATGATAAAATGAAAAATCTTCAAGAGAAAATAAAAGCTCTAGAGCCTACATTTATTGGATATCGTCGGGATTTTCATAAATACCCTGAAGCTGGTTGGACAGAGTTTAGGACAGCTGCTATAGTTGTTGAAAAGCTCCAGGCTATGGGTTATGAAGTTAAATATGGCCCTGAGGCAGTAGCAAAGGAAGATATGATGGGGGTCCCCTCTCCTGAGGAACTAAAGCAACATATGGAAAGAGCTATTAACCAAGGGGCTAATCCTGAGATTGTAAAGAAAATGGAAGGGGGCTTAACAGGAGTTGTTGCCCAGTTAAAGTGTGGCGAAGGCCCAACAGTGGCCCTACGCTTTGATATGGATGCTAATGATATTAGTGAGGCTCAAGACGAAAAACATCGTCCTTTCCGGGAGGGTTTTGCTTCAGAAAACCCAAAAGTTATGCATGCTTGTGGCCATGATGGTCATACTGCCATGGGTTTAGCAGTAGCAGAGCTTTTAGCTGAAATGAAGGATAGTTTAAATGGTACCATTAGATTGATATTCCAACCTGGTGAAGAAGGGGTTCGGGGAGCCAGAGCTATGGTTTCCGCTGGTGCCGTGGATAATGTGGATTATATTCTTGGGGTCCATATAGGTTTTCAGGCCAAACAACTAGGAGATATTATTTGTGGCACAGAAGGCTTTTTAGCTACCACCAAGCTAGATGTTACCTATCAGGGTGTTCCTGCTCATGCTGGTGCCGCTCCTGAGAAAGGGAAAAACGCTCTTTTGGCAGCAGCAACAGCAGCTTTAAACCTGCATAGTATACCTAGACATAGTAAAGGTACCTCCAGAATTAATGTAGGTATACTAAATGCTGGCCAAGGAAGGAATGTTGTACCACCTAATGCAATACTGAAAATTGAAACTAGAGGAATAGTATCTGAAATAGATGAATATCTAGTTGAAACTGCGAAAAATGTTATTGCTGGAGCTGCCCAGATGTATGATGTGGATTATCATATTGAGATTGTTGGCGGAACCAAAAGCGGTGAAAGTAGTCCGGAAATGATTGCTAAAGTGAAAAAAATAGCTGAGGAAATGGATTTCTTTAAAAATATCCAAGAGAATTCCGATTTTGGTGCCTCTGAGGATTATTCCCATTTTATGTCTGTGGTTCAGGAGAATGGTGGTATCGGCACCTATATTATGATTGGAGCTAATATGACAGCAGGCCATCATGACTACTACTTTGATTTTGATGAGAGCTGTTTAGCTCCTGGTATAGAGCTAATTATTAGGACTGTGGTGGATATTGTCGGCTAAATTTTTTATGAGGAGAAGAGTAATATGGCTTATAAATATGATGTAGTCTTAAAGAAGGGAAAAGTAATTGATCCAACAACTAATCTTAACGGGGTTATGGATATTGGAATTAAAGAGGGTAAAATTGTAGAAATTGCCCCGGAAATCAGTGAAACCTTAGCTCTAGAGAATTTTGATGTAGCTGGTTTATATGTCGTCCCTGGCATTATTGATATTCATACCCATTCCTCCGCTTGGCTAGGAGGCAAATTTGGTCATAAGATGTTAGCACAAGCAGGGGTGACTTCTGCCTTAGATATGTCGGGTCCAGTAGATAGTGTCTTGGATATAGCAAAAGACTATGGAGTGGGCATAAATCTGGCCTGTATCGAGTATGTTCGTCCCGAACATACGGTAAAAACCAACGACCCCAGCCAGATTGAATTGGAGACTTTAATAGATAATGTTTTCTCTCGGGGAGCCTTGGGGATCAAACTTTTAGGTGGCCACTATCCTTTAACTTCAGAGGCTACTGCTAGAGCTATAGAAGTGGCCAATCAGAAAAAGGCATATGTAGCTTTCCATGCTGGGAGTTTAGCCAAGGGATCCAATATTGAAGGATTTTTAGAGGCAGTGGAGTTGGCCAATGGCAATTGCTTACACATGGCCCATATCAATAGCTACTGTCGAGGATCAATCAGAAGCCCCATAACAGAGACTGAAGAGGCAATTAAAGCTCTAAAAGAGAATCCTAATATTCGTTCTGAGGCCTATCTTTCACCATTAAATGGTACTAGTGCCAAGTGTTCCAATGGTATTCCAGAGAGTTTAGTGACCCATAATTGTCTAAAGACAGGGGGCTTTGAGGCAACAGAAAAAGGCTTAGAGGAGGCTATTTTAGCTGGTTGGGCTCAGATAAATGCCGAAGCTGGTGGGAAAGTTATTTTGATTGTGGGTCAAGAGGCAGTGGAATATTGGCGATCCAAAGGAACCGATACTACTGTGAGTTTTGCTGTTAATCCTGAGGAGCCTCGTTATTGCTTAACCACAGCTAGGAGAGATAATGGACAATTTGTGGTGGATTGTATTAGTACTGATGGCGGCGGTATACCCCGTAATGTTATTGTGGAAATGGGATTGGCAATGGTAAAATTACAGGCTTTATCTATGGAAGAGTTTGTAATAAAAACCAGTGTTAATCCTGCCAAAATCCTAGGCTTAACCAATAAGGGGCATTTCCAAATGGGGGCTGATGCTGACATAACTGTCCTTGATTTTGAAAGGCAGAAACCCTTTATGAGCATGGCAAATGGTCAAGTAATAATGTATAATGGTTTTGTTTGTGGCCAAGGTGGTAAAATCATTACCACAGCTCAAGGAGAAAAGGCTGTTCAAGAAAAAGGCCTTCAATCTATAGTGGTGGATTTACCTAATAGCGGTTTCTATAGATGGTAATCATTTGGCCTATCCATTTACAATTCATTTTAGCATTTAAAGGAGGATAATAATGGCTAATAAAACAGTAGGCATTTTAGGAGGTATGGGTCCCGAAGCAACGGTGGATTTAATGAGCAAAATAATCCGGGCTACTCCTGCTAAAACAGATCAGGAACATATTAGATTATTGGTTGATAATAATCCTCAGGTTCCATCAAGGATAGATGCTATTTTAGAGGGTAGTGAAAATCCTGGACCAGTATTAGCGGAAATGGCTAAAGGTTTGGAAAATTGGGGAGCAGAAATGTTAGCTATTCCTTGTAACACTGCCCATTATTATGTGCAGTATGTAATGGAAGCCGTCAATATACCTGTGGTTAATATGATTGAGGAAACAATTCAGGTGATCGTGGCTAGTGGTATAAAAAACATTGCTCTCTTGGCCACTACAGCTACTCTAAAGACTAAGCTTTACGAAGAAAAACTGATCCAAGCGGGTCTAGAGGTTATCCTACCAGATCCAGAGTTTCAAGAAGAAATCATGAGAGCTATCTATGGAGTCAAGTCAGGGGATTACCCAAAAGCATATGGTGCCATTGCCAAAGTACTAGAACATGTCCAAAGTAGAGGAGCTCAGGGAGTTATACCTGGATGTACTGAACTACCTTTGATAATTTCTAAAGATAATTGTTCCCTGGAGATTTTCGATCCTACTACTATACTGGCTAAAGAAATTGTAGCTAGAGCCTATAACACAAAATAAAAATTACCAATATTTACTTGTGGCTAATCCTCTCTCTAAGACATATATATAAGCACATTTTAATTTATAGGGGAATTTGGTAATATGAAGTTGTCCACTAAAATCTTAATTGGTTTACTTAGTGGTGTTATCGTTGGTTTGTTTTTTCAAGGCAACCCAGTCTGGGCTAGTACTTTTATTGGCCCTCTAGGTACATTATTCTTACGGTTAATTAATATGATTATTGTACCACTAGTATTTTCTACAATAATTGTGGGAGCTTCTAGTGTAGGAGATATGAAAAAACTGGGGCGCCTAGGTGGTAAAACAATGGCTTTTTATCTTGTTACTACCGGTATAGCGGTTGTCATTGGTATAGTTTTAGCCAATATTATTGCTCCAGGGGCAGGTTTAACCCTACCAGTAGATGCAGAGTATGCTGGACGTGAAGCTCCCCCCATCATTGAAGTTTTGCTAAATATTATTCCCAACAAACCTTTAGAAGCTTTGGTCCAAGGTTCAATGTTACAGATTATTACCTTTGCTTTGTTTATTGGAATAGCTATCACTGCTGCTGGGGAAAAGGCCCAGATTGTTAGAAATTTCTTTGATGGCTTTGCAGAGATTATGTATAAAATGACTGGTTTTGTGATGGCCTTTGCTCCCTATGGCGTTTTTGGTTTAATAGTCCCAGTAGTTGCTGTCAATGGTCCGGATGTTTTATTCCCTTTATTTAAAATTATTGCAACTGTGTATATTGGGGTATTTCTCCACGGTTTTTTCGTCTATGGTGCAGCTTTAAGACTTTTCACCAAATTAGGCTTACTGGACTTTTATAAGGCCATTTTCCCTGCTCAGGTAATTGCTTTTTCCACCTGTAGTAGCGGTGCTACTTTACCTGTAACAATAAAATGTGTTGAAGAAAATATAGGAGTTTCCAAGGAAGTTTCTAGCTTTGTTTTACCTTTAGGGGCAACTATTAATATGGATGGAACTGCTGTTTATGTAGGGGTGGCGGCCCTCTTTGTAGCCCAAGTATATGGTCTGGAATTAACCATTGCACAACAGTTAATTGTTGTAATCACTGGAGCTTTAGCTTCCATTGGTTCAGCTGGTGTTCCAGGAGCAGGCTTAATAATGTTAACTCTGGTCTTAACCTCGGTTAATTTACCCTTGGAGGGAGTGGCCTTAGTAGCTGGAGTAGATCGGATTTTAGATATGGCCAGAACTACTCTAAATATTACCGGTGATGCTGTAGCCGCTGTGGTAGTTGCTGCTAGTGAGGACGAATTAGAATTATCTGAATAGAAAGTAAAATAGGTAGATTTAAAAAAGAGAAGCGTAAAAAAAGCTGGAGGTCAAAGACCTTCAGCTTTTAAAATTATGTAGTTATTTATCTTCTACTTTTTTGTTTAAGGCAGTGATTAACTGGTCCACATCAATACCATGCACTCCGGCACCCTGCGCTATGTTTTCAAATCTTGCAGCAGCACAACCTAAACAACCCATCCCAAATGCCATAAAAACCTCTGCTGTTTCAGGATATTTTTGTACTACTTCTACTATACTCATATCTTTAGTGATTTTCATCTGGTTTTACCTCCTATTTTAAGAATCGTAGCTAGTATACCAAAACTTACAATGTTTTACAAATAACAAAAGACATAATTTTTTTGCAGGATAAAAAATAATTTTACAGAATAGTATTGGGGATGTAGAGATAGTCATGCTATTGTTCATCATGGAAGTAAAGTATATCATTCTGAGATAAGATTATTTTCATTAGCGAGGAGGAATAAGAGGATTGCTTTTATTCAGCTATATTATAGTTGCTGCTTTAGAATTGGTAATGACTATAATTGCCATTCAAAGTGGTAATATATCTTATGCCTGGTCCTTTGGTTTTCTTTTAACTTTAAGTATATTGTCGATACCCTTAGAAACTAGTGAGATAGGCAAAACAGTCCGAAATGAATTTAAAAATCTAGGAATAGATACAGCTAAATATGATCTGATTGCCAATAATGGGAGAAGCCTGTCCTACTTACTTATAGTGGGTGGGATTATAAGTCAAATTCAAGGGCTGATTATGGCCTATGGGATTACCATTTATATGCTAATCTTAGCTGTTTGGAAATATACTCAGGTGATAAAAAAATAAGGAGGCCATTGGTCTCCCTATTTTAATTTTCGATACTCGCCATACCTTTCTCCATTAACCTCATAGCTATAGGTTATGTTTGAATTTAAAGAAAGGGAAACTGAGCAGTATTTTTCCATGGATAATTGGGCTGCCTTACCTGCTTTTTCCGGGTCTACATCACCTTCTAGAATAAAATGAACATGGATGTCTGTAAATCTTTTCGGGAAATCATCATTTCTTTTGCCCGTTACTTCCACATTTAAACTGGTTAAATTTTGCCGCATTTTTTCTAAAATAGTTACCATATCTATGCCCGAGCAACCTCCGACCCCACTTAATAATAATTCTGTAGGTCTAGGTCCTTTATTTTGCCCCCCTATAGCTTCAGTACCGTCCATTTTTATTTTATGTCCTGAGGTTACCTCTGCTTCAAACTGGACATTGCCTTGCCAGATTACATTTGCTTTCAATCCATTTCACTCCCCTTTTCTTCTATAATAAGCTCATTTTATATCATATGTTAAATCTAGGTTTATTATTATAATAAAAGATTATGAATAAATTTAGTAGGGTTACTATTAAAAATCAATAGGTTTTGTTAAAAATAGCAGAGGTTTTGTTCTCAGGGGGTGATTACCCCTCTTTTTTATGCCTGAGTACAATTAACTTAAATCAAGAGGGAGGGAGGTGAAAATAATGGCAATTATCACGAGCCCAGCGGACTCTAGACTTCGTTTAATGGTGCAAACTGGTACTGACCCTCAGGGGAATCCTGTGGTTGCTACCCGCAACTATAGCAGAATCAAGGCTGAGGCTACCGATGAAAGTGTGTACCAGGTAGCAACTGTATTGGGAGGGCTGCAGAAACATCCAGTTTTTGCAATCAACCGTGTTAATGAAGTGAAGCTAGAGGAGATGTAATTTTCAACAAATACATATGAAGGGAGGTGACAGGATTGACTGAAAGCAAAACCCTACAAATGATTTTTTTAAACGCTAATAATGCTCGGGTGACTATCAGCGTTGCTGAGCCTAAGGATGATTTAACCTCAACAGAAGTTGAAGAAGCAATGGATGAGATTATCAATCAAAATATTATTAACTCTACCGGAGGTGATTTAGTACAGGTGGTGGGAGCTAGGCTGGTTACTCGTCAGGTTGTGGAATTGATTGAAATGTAATAAAAAAAAGTGGTGTGGATCTCCAGGGTCCACACCCCAAAATATATCTGGGGGGATAAAGATGAATAAAGTTGAAATTCAACCATTTCAATTGGCCAAAAAACACAAATGTAATTGCTGTGATCGACTGGAAAGAATTGAGAGGCGTTTAGTCCTTTGGCATGAGAATCAGGTGGTAGGGGATTTAGAATTATGTGAACAGTGTCTTATGGCTATGTTAAATATTATCAATGGCCAAGAGGAGATTATTGAAGAATGGGAATTTCAGAAAGGAGGGATGTCTAATGGATAGCTTACTTCAACAAATAGGCAACTTTGGGTTTCCTATGGTTGTGAGTATTTATTTATTAGTGAGGGTAGAGGGGAAATTGGAGCATTTAAGTATCTCTATAAATGAACTTTCTAAAGTAATTGAAAATTTAAAAGGGCTGGGTTAGAATAAAAATGTAAAACACATGACATTTAGGAGGAACCATAGTGAAAGTACAAATAATAACTGACAGTTCAGCTGATTTACCCTCTAATTTTATTGAACGATATAACATCCAAGTTGTTCCTCTGGCCATCCAATTCGGTTCCGATACATATTTGGACCAAGTAGAAATTAGTAACCATTTGTTTTACCAAAAGCTCCACGAAAATGACCAGTTACCCAAAACCTCCAGACCCAGCCCACTAGCTTTCAAAGAAGCTTTTCTTAAGGGAGTAGAAAAAGGACCAGTATTGTGTATTACCCTTTCTTCTGGTTTAAGTGGTACTTATGAAAGCGCTCTCTTAGCCAAGAAAATGCTAAACCAAGAAATAGAAGTGATTGATTCTTTAAATGCTAGTATTGGAACTGGTTTGCAAGTAATCAAGGCCTGTCAAATGGCAGAAGAAGGACTTACCTTAAAGGAAATCCGCCAAGAGATCATCTCCTATAGAAACAACATGAAGACCTATTTCACCCTTGATACACTAGAAAATATAATTAAAGGAGGTAGGCTATCTTCGTGGGAGGGAGCTATTGGTCAGGTTTTAAATATTAAGCCAGTTCTGTATAATCAGGCAGATGGAACCATAGGTACCTTAGAAAAGGTTAGGGGCAGAAAAAAATCCCTGCGGAGGCTTTTGGAACTAGTGGAAGCTACAGGAAAGGACTTTAGCGAATGTACCATAGGTATTACTCATGCTAGAGCCCAGGAAGAGGTTTCAGAATTAGTGGAGGAATTAAATAATAATCTTAGACCCAAAGAGATTATTGTTAGCGAATTGGGACCGGTAATTGGAACCCATACCGGCTTTGGCACTATATTATTAGCTTTATAGAAGTAAGGACTAAACGCAGGTTTTTAAAAATCTGCGTAATTTTTACACATTGACAACCAAACATATGTTCGGTAAAATTGTTCTTAAAGTTACCTTCGCCTAAGAAAAAATAAAGGAGGTTTACCGATGGTAAGTAAATTCGATTTTGAGGAGTACTGGCCCCAAATTAATTGTTTAATTCCTATAACCGATGAGAACGGCGGGAATAGTACTCAAATATACATGGAAAATGGCGGCAAGGTTCTTATTCAAAATAGAACAAATACAGTTTTAAAAAATTTAGCTCGGGTTTTTGCATTGGACCTGGTAGAGCTAAAGAAAAAATATGGTAAGTTGGTCGGCAGAAAAACATCGACTCCTTTAGCCTTACACCCTAATTTAATTCTTTTACCAGTTAAAATTAGGGAGGTCGTAATTAAGGATGAAGGGTCTAGGGGATATGTAGTGAATAGTCAAATAAAAGCTGTTGAGTTTTTAAATCGGAAAAAAAGCAGGATTATTTTCTTAGATGGAACTTTTTTGGATTGTTTACAGTCTGTTGATAGTATAAATCTTGTTCGGGCCCATGGTAGGATAATTGCTAGAGAATGTCAAAGTAGTTTTACCCTTGTCAAAGAAAAAGAAGAAGTTTATCAGGTAGTTAAAGCAATTTTATCTACCTTGGATGCAAATAAGGTTAGTTACTAGTTTTATCCAAGAGGGAAAATATCCAAGGGCCACGAAATAAGGATAAGAGCAGGATGGAGACCAAGAAATCATAGGAGGAGTTAAAATGTTCAAAGCAAAGAACCTATTACTATGGGCAATACTTATCTTATTCACTTTTACCCTTTTAGGATGTAGTACTGATACCTCGGGATCAATTAAAGAGCCAGAGGAAAACTCTCCAGAAAACAATGGTGAAGAGATTGTCCAGGAAGAACCCATTGACTTAAAAGAAATTAAAGCCAATGAAGTAGGCCAAATTATGGTTTTAGAATGGCATGTCATTGGTGAAAAAGAAGGCAGATGGGCCAGAACTTATGAAAACTTCCGTAAGGATTTAGAAACCCTCTACGAAAGAGGTTATAGATTAGTCAGTCTTAGGGATGTTTTAAATAATAATATTAGTACAGAAGCAGGCTTTACCCCTGTTATTTTAACCTTTGATGATGGGACAAGTGGTCATTTTCGCTACATAGAAAAAGATGGAGAAATGATAATTGACCCAACTTGTGCCGTAGGCATCTTAAAGGAAATGAACGAGTTATATCCCGATTTTGGACTAGAGGCAACCTTCTTTGTAAATAAATACCCTATTCCTTTTGAACAAAGGGCTTATTGGCAGGATAAAGTCAAAGAAGTAATTGAATTGGGTATGGATATAGGAAATCATACGGTCAATCATCCTAAACTTAACAAGCTAAGTCAGGAAGAAGTAGCCAAAGAACTGGCTTTGATGGTTGAGATGATAGAAGAAGTGGTTCCTGGCTATAAAATGGATACCTTAGCCCTACCCTTTGGTATTAAGCCCCAAGATATCAACTGGGCTGTTCAAGGGGAGTATCAAGGGATAGATTACCATAATATCGGCGTCTTAGATGTAGGCTCTACTCCTATGAAGTCTCCAGTGGCTAAAGGTTATGATCCAACTCTATTACCAAGAGTGCAAGTTTTTGGTGAGGGAGCAGAAGACAATCTCTTGAAATGGTTAGATTACTTTGATAAAAATCCTCATTTGAGATATATAAGTGATGGCGATCCTGACACTATTGCTGTGCCTAAGGATCAAGAAGAAAAGGTAGATACAAGTAGAATAGGAGAAAAGGAATTAATAATCTATGAATAATGACAGGGGCCTAGGGGCCCCTGACTTAGTTGGGGACATTCCTGTCAACAGGAACTGCCGATACTTCCGCAGGTGTGTCCCCTGACCCTTATAGCAAAGGGGCAAAAAGTCTAGCCTGGGCTTCAATTAATTTAGTGCTGAGGGG
>JAAZJU010000227.1 GCA_012800195.1 Clostridia bacterium | reverse complement strand
CATGGTAGTACAGTTTATGCCTATAGTGAAGGCACAGTGAGCTTTGCCGGATGGAAAGGTGGCTATGGTAATATAATCCATATTAGACATGGCAATGGAATGGAAACAAGGTATGCCCATTTATCTAAGATAAATGTTAAAGTTGGGCAAAAGGTTACGGCTGGACAGGCTATAGGTAGAGTAGGTAGTACTGGAACTGCTACTGGACCTCATTTACACTTTGAAGTTAGAATCAATGGTGTTGCGAAAAACCCATTAAATTATATATAATACTTTAACCCAACTATACAAAGTTGGGTTTGTTTTTTAGATGAAAATCATTATCTTTCACTTTGATGGTCAATAATTAATTATTAATTAATTTATTGACCAGTTTTTATTATTTTTCTTTGCAATTTAAACAAAATATAGTATAGTATACTTAAAGGCAAATGAGAATGATTTTCAATTGGAGGTAATAAGATGTATCTTTCAGAAGCTAAAAAAGGAGAAACAATTAAAATATTATCAATTCCCAATGAAATTATTAGGGCTCAAGCAATACGGTTTGGAATTTCTGAAGGGTCTATTGTTACCTGTGATAGTTTAATTCCTTCAGGACCAGTTATCTTAAGAAAAAACAAGCAAGAAATAGCTATAGGATATGGCTTAGCCCGTGAAATAGTGGTGGAAGGAATATAGGAGGATAAAAGATGGCCCATTGTCATACAGCTTCAATGAAAATAGAATTACCAGAGCATGGACGAAAAATTGTCTTAGCAGGTAATCCTAATGTAGGTAAATCAGTTTTTTTTAATGAGTTAACAGGCGTGTATGTTGATGTATCAAATTATCCTGGCACTACTATAGATATTTCCTATAGTAAGGTTGGGGAAGATTTAGTTATAGATACACCTGGTGTATATGGTATTTCATCCTTTAATGATGAAGAAAGGATAGCTCGAGATGTTATTCTTAATGCAGATATTGTGGTTAACATAGTTGATGCTGTTCATTTAGAAAGGGACCTTTTTTTAACCCAGCAGATTATAGACACAGGAGTACCTATGGTTGTAGCTCTCAATATGGTGGATGAGGCTAAAAGCCAAGGAATTAAGGTTGATAGAGATTTACTAGAACATCTTTTAGGAGTCCCAGTTGTAGAAACCATAGCTATTGCCAAAAAAGGTATGGATGAGCTCAAGAGTACTATTAATAACGCTCAAACAGGGACAATCTCCCATAATAACTTAAAGGACAAACTAGTTAGGATGAAAGCCCAGGTAGCCTGTCAAGGGGAGGCTCTCTTAATCTTAGAAGGAGACCCTGTAATTGCCCAAAAACATGGTATAGAGCCTGGTCATGATAGGGAGGAAATATATCTTAACAGGAGAGAAAGAGTAAATGATGTAGTTGGTCATGTGGTTACCCTATCCCAGGAGGGGGTTGATTTTAAAACCAAACTGGGTCGCTGGATGATTACTCCCATTACCGGTATTCCTATTCTTCTGGGAGTACTATATCTAATGTATTTAGGAATAGGTGTTTTTGTAGCCCAGACAGTTGTTGAGATAACTGAAGAAAAAATTATGGCTGGTATCTATGAACCTTTTGTTCAGGGACTAGTAAGTAAATTTATTGAGCTTGATTCTTGGCTAGGTTACCTCTTAGCAGGAGAATTTGGGGTCTTAACCATGACTGTGACCTATGTTTTAGGTTTACTAATGCCCTTAGTAGTCGGTTTTTATTCGTTTTTATCATTTTTTGAGGATTCAGGATACCTACCCAGGCTAGCAGCTTTAACAGATAAAACCTTAGCCAGAATAGGTTTAAACGGTAGGGCGATAATTCCCTTTATTCTAGGTTTTGGTTGTGTTACTTTAGCCACTGTGGTTACAAGGATTTTAGGAACAGAAAGGGAAAGAAGAATAGCCATTTTTCTCTTAGCTTTAGCTATCCCTTGTTCTGCCCAATTAGGGGTTATTGCTGGTATGTTGGGAGGGTTAGGAGGTCCTTATATAGCTCTTTATGTGACTGTTATTTTCTGTATTCTGGCTATTGTGGGAACTCTATTGAATAGGTTTTTACCAGGCAAATCCTCGGATTTATTAATAGACATTCCACCCCTAAGATTTCCTAGGATGAGCAATGTCTTTAAAAAGACCTTTAATAAATCCTATGCCTTTTTAAAAGAAGCTACACCTTTATTTGC
The DNA here is from genome assembly GCA_012800195.1 of Clostridia bacterium. GTDB lineage: Bacteria > Bacillota > Peptococcia > Peptococcales > BICA1-8 > JAAZJU01. Next base: position 8,872 of record JAAZJU010000227.1, on the reverse strand, counting down.
ACTAGGTGCCCTTTTAATAAGTACCATGGAGCTTACAGGTCTTTTAAAAGCCGTCCAGAATTTATTAGCCCCTATAACTGTAGGTTGGCTAAGTTTACCTAAGGAAGCAGCAACTGCCTTTGTTATGGGTATTGTTCGGAGAGACTTTGGAGCAGCAGGCTTAACCGAGCTAACTTTGGACCCCTTTGCAACTGTTGTTTCTTTAATTACCATAACCTTATTTGTCCCCTGTATAGCTGCCATTTTAGTAATTTTTAAAGAAAGAAATAAAAAAGAAGCAGCTATTATGTGGTTTGGCTCTATCTTTATGGCCTTTTTGTTTGGAGGAATTGTAAATAAATTGACTGGCTTGTTTACTAACGAAATTAATGGTATTTGGTTTACTATTCTTGTATTTATAGGGGCAACTATCTTGACTCCCCTCTTTAGTAAAATAAAATTTTCTAAACCTGCTTCTAGCCTTAGCGAGGAGGGATAATATGAAATGTTCTCAATGTGGATATGAAAATAAAGAAGCCTTTTCCCGCTGTCCCCGATGCTATAAAGTCGTCGCTCTTCCCAAGGATTGTGCTAGCTGTGGTAAGTGTGGAATATTTAAAATTAAAGGTAATTGCTAGATTAATTAGGAGAAGCCTCCCTAGTCTAAAGAAAAGCAATATTATTGCTTCTTCTTTAGACTATTTCTTTATCTTTGATCTCTGCTTTTTGCTTATTGCTTCTTAAAGCATTGTTTCTCTCTTCTAACATATAATAGTTTTAGGTGGAAGGGAGAGGAGCAAATGAAACCCATTATTGGTATAACTGCGGGATATTCCTATTCCGAGGGCAAACATTTTCTTACCCAGTATTATACTGAGGTAGTGACTTTTTTAGGGGGGATACCCGTAATATTACCTGCGGAAAATACTTTATTAGCAGCAGAGTTCTATAATTTAGTCGATGGACTAATTTTTTCTGGGGGCGGAGATTTAGATCCCTTTTACTTTGGAGAGGATCCTCTGAGGGGTATAGGAGAAATTAACCCCCGTAGGGATTTGTTTGAACTAGAATTAGCGAAAATAGCTTTCCAAGGTGTAAAACCAGTTTTAGGAATATGTCGAGGGATGCAATTACTAAATATTGCCGCTGGCGGGGATGTCTATCAGGATATTAGAGAATTTACTCAACAGGAACATAATCAAAAAGCTCCTAAATGGTATCCTTGGCATCTTGTGAATATTGCCAAGGGTTCAACTCTCTATAGGCTAGTAGGTCAAGAGAAAATAAAGGTTAATAGTTTTCATCATCAAGCAGTTAAAAAGCTTGGTTCAGGGTTAAAGGTGGTGGCCTGGTCCAATGATAATATTATCGAAGCTTTGGCCGGGGAAGATAATCAAAATATTTTAGGAGTACAATGGCATCCGGAATGTTCCTGGGATAGAGACCAAATTTCCCAAGAGATTTTTAGCTTTTTAATTAATACTGAGGTTTAGTTCCAAAATTGCCCAGACTAAGATAAAATATAGATAAGTTTTGCAAAGAATATCCATAAATACTAATAGAGCATTTTTATTTATTATGGTCTGGATATTACATGATTATTGCGAGGGGTGAATACATGGTTCATGCTGAACAATTAGCCAAGGAGTTAAATTGGCCTCAAGAGAAAATAAAAAGAACCATTGAATTATTAGATGAGGGGAATACCATTCCCTTTATTGCTCGTTATCGTAAAGAGATGACGGGAGTTATGGATGAAACCTTATTAAGGAAATTGGTAGACAGGTTAAATTATTTGCGTAATCTAGATAAACGCAAAGAGGAAATAATTAACTCTATTCAAGAGCAGGACAAGCTTACTCCTGAACTAGAAGAAGCTATTAGAAAAGCCCAAATTCTTCAAGAGGTGGAGGATCTGTATTTACCCTTTAAACCTAAAAGGAAGACTCGGGCCAGTGTGGCTAAAGAAAAGGGATTGGAGCCCTTAGCTTTAGCTTTTCTCGATCCAAATATCAAGAAAAACCCTGAGGAATTAGCATCAGCATTTATTAATGAGGAACTGGGAGTAGCAAATCTAGCAGAAGCTATCAAAGGAGCCCAGGACATTATTGCTGAAATCCTGGCTGAAGATGCCCAGATTAGAAAATTAGTGAGAAATCTAATGTGGCAAGAAGGGATTATTATCTCTAAAGCTCAGGATAAAGAAGCAGTAACCCCCTATGAAATGTATTACGATTATCAAGAAGCCCTTAAAAATCTGCCACCCCATAGGATATTAGCTCTCAATAGGGGGGCAAAGGAAAAGGTTTTGCAGGTTAAATTACAGGAGCCAGAAGAAAAAATAATTGCCTTGATAGAAGAAAAATATATGTCTAAGGTAGCTGTTAGCTGTCAAGAGCAGGTGTTAGAGGCCCTAAAAGATGGTTATAAAAGGCTAGTGTCTCCCCAGATTGAAAGAGAAGTTAGGAATGAATTAACCAGTATTGCTGAAGAGCAAGCTATTAAAGTATTTGCTAAGAATCTCTATAATCTTCTTTTACAAGCTCCCGTGAAAGACAAATGGATATTAGGGGTGGATCCAGCCTACCGAACTGGTTGTAAGCTAGCTGTTATTGATGAGACTGGGAAGGTTCATGATATAGGGGTTATTTATCCTCATCCCCCTCAAAAACAGACTAAAGAGGCCCAAGATAAGCTTGAAAAGCTAATTAATAAGTGGCCCATAGAGATTATAGCTATTGGCAATGGCACAGCTTCTCGGGAGACAGAGTTATTAATAGCTGATTTAATCCAGGAAAAGGATTTGCCTGTCCAGTACATAATTGTTTCAGAAGCAGGAGCTTCAGTATATTCTGCTTCCAAAATAGCCAAAGAGGAGTTTCCTGAGTATGATTTATCCCTGCGAAGTGCGGTATCTATTGCACGGAGGCTTCAGGATCCTTTAGCTGAATTGGTGAAAATTGAACCTAAAGCTATTGGAGTAGGACAATATCAACATGATGTGGATGGGAAAAAACTAGATGAAGCTTTAACAGGAGTAATAGAGAGTTGTGTTAACCTGGTGGGAGTAGATCTTAATACCGCCTCTAGTGCTCTTTTAGAAAATATAGCTGGATTAACAAAATCTACTGCCCAGGGGATAGTGAAATATAGAGAAGAAAAGGGAATGTTTAAAAAAAGGGAAGAACTTTTACAAGTCCCTCGCTTGGGCCCCAAGGCTTTTGAACAGTGCGCTGGCTTTATCCGTATTTCCCAAGGGGATAACCCCCTAGATAATACTCCTGTTCATCCTGAATCCTACTCAGTGGCTCAAGCATTACTGGAGGAGCTAGGTTTCACCTTAGAGGACCTAAATAATAGGGAACGGCTTAATGAACTGCGGCAAGGTTTACAACAGCTGGACCTAAAAACCACTGCCCAAGAATTGGCCGTGGGCGAGCCAACCTTAAAGGATATAGTGGAGGCTTTAAAAAAACCTGGCAGGGATCCTAGAGAAGAATTACCTCCACCTCTTTTCCGTCGAGATGTTTTAACCCTGGAAGATTTAAAACCAGAGATGGAATTGGAAGGGACCATTAGTAATGTGGTGGATTTTGGTGCTTTTGTAGATATAGGTGTCAAACAAGCGGGTTTGGTGCATATTTCCCAACTTGGTGAAAGATATATTAAACATCCCATGGAAGTGGTAGCAGTGGGGGATATTGTGAAGGTCAAGGTCCTAGATGTGGATTTGACCCGAGGCAGAATATCCTTGACTATGCGGGGAATGAATTGAGTGCAATAGCTTTGGGACGATTTTCGGGGGTCAGTGAGAGCGTGAATACGCGGGCACGTTATTCCATGTAAGTTTAGTTAAAGGGTATCATCCTGAGAGAAGAATGATCGAAGGATCTAGATTCTTCACTTCGTTCAGAATGACAAACACGAGGTTTAAGGTTTTTACGCGCCCACGCGCTCGCGAAGTCGCGAAATAACGAAAACTGTTTCACTCGCCCACTGTCATTCAGAATGGCTTATAAGCCGTCACACTGCCAAGCAGATGGTGCGCTACTCTGCTTACTAGGAGAAACGCGACACAGTAAGCAGTTAGTAGCACCTATGCAAGGACTGCCCCAGAAGACGAGTAACAACGAAGTTTGATTGGTTGCAGTCTACTGCTGAAAAAGTGAAAAATGTTATACTGAAGTGAACATACGGAAAATCGGCTAAATATTCTTAGCGAAGCTGAGGTAATAAAACTAACGAGCAAACAGGAGGTTTGCTCGAGTGTGATTTGGGTCATGGACGACCCATTGAACACGGTTAGATTTTATCCGAAGCAAGCTTAGAATACTCCGATTTGGAGTCCAGTGAACGAAAGTATACATTTTTCAGATGGGACTGTAGAAGTGACTTATAAGAAAAGGAGGAAAACATGAATACACAAGAGATATTTTATATTGCCTTGAAGGCTGCAGGCCTTGAGGAAGCTCCAGCAGATAGTGGAGTGATAGTACCAGGAGAGAATATTAAGAAAATAGCCTTTGGCGTAGATATAGAAGCGGCAGAGATTATGCTAGCCAGGGAGTTGGGTTTTGATTGTGTGATAACCCACCACCCCCAAGGAAGCCATAGGGTGGATCTTTATAAAGTAATGGATAATCAGATCGACCGAATGGTGAAGGCTGGCGTGCCTATCAATAAGGCTCAAAAGGTTTTGGCTGAAAGAAAGGGCCAGGTGGATAGGGGTATGCATGTCACCAATTATGATCGGGCAGCCCATGCAGCAAAAATGCTTAAGATGCCCTTTATTGCCATTCATTCTCCTGCAGATTTCTTGGTGGAAAACTATTTGCAAAGTTATTTAGATGAAAGAATGGCAGATAATCCTCGTGCCTTAACTAAAGATGTTATCGAATTACTATTGGAAATCCCAGAATACAAAAATTCATATACCAAACCTAAGGTTCGGGTGGGCTCGGAGGAGAGCTTTGCTGGCAAGGTTTTTGTCACTATGGCTGGTGGAACTAGTGGTGGTAAAGAGGTATTCAAGGCCTATTTTGAGGCTGGAGTAGGTACTTTAGTGGTAATGCATGTACCTGAGGATGTTATCAAGGCTGTTAAAGAACAAAATATAGGTAATGTGTTAGTAGCCGGTCATATGGCTAGTGATTCAGTAGGTATTAATTTAATAATTAAAGAATTTGAAGCCCAAGGCTTAGAAGTTACTAGAATGGCAGGAGTGATAGAGCCATGTTAGCAATAATTAACGCTAAAATAATGACTATGGAAAATAAGACTTATGAGCAGGGTACAATATTAATTAAAGATGGAAAGATATTGGATGTGGGAGAAGGTCTTGCTGTTCCTAGTGAAGCTCAAGTAATTGATGGACAAGGGAGAATAGTACTACCAGGTTTTATTGATACCCACACCCATCTTGGTATAGCTGAGGAAATTTATCCTATTGAGGGAGATGATATTAACGAGTCTTCCCAACCAATTACTCCTCAATTACGAGCTATAGATGCTATTAATCCCTTTGATCTTGGCTTTAAAGATGCGCTATTAGGAGGGGTAACGACAGTAATGATTGCTCCAGGTAGTGCAAATGTAATCGGTGGTTTAGTAGCAGTGGTCAAGGTCCAGGGCAAGACCTATGAGGAAATGGTGATAAAACCAGAGGCTGGATTAAAGGTAACCTTCGGGGAAAATCCCAAAAGAGTTTATGGCCATCAAAAGAAGATGCCAAGTACCAGAATGGCTATTGCCTCCTTATTAAGGCAATCCTTTATTGAAGCCCAAAACTACCGCAACAAAAAAGGTCAAGATAGAGATTTAAAATATGAAAACATCCTTAGGGTCTTAGATGGAGAAATACCTATTAGGGCTCATGCCCATAGGGCTGATGATATTTTAACAGCTATTCGTATAGCTAAGGAATTTAATGTACGGATGATAATTGAACACTGTACAGAGGGGCATAAAATCGTTGATGAACTTGTGACGGCTGGGTATCCTTTAACAGTAGGTCCCACTCTAATGAATAGATCCAAGGTGGAATTAGCAGAGGTTTCCTATCAAACACCAGTGGTCTTAAGTAAAGCTGGTCTCCAGCTTTCCCTAATAACAGATCATCCCGTTATCCCCATTCAATACTTAAATATTAGTGCTGCCTTGGCAGTTAAAGCAGGTATGGACAAAGAAAAAGCCTTAGAAGCTATCACTATTAGAGCAGCAGAGATTCTGGAAGTAAATGATAGAATAGGTAGTATTAAAAAAGGTAAGGATGCCGATTTGGTTATTTGGAGTGGAGACCCTTTAGATATCCAAAGCAAACCGGATTTTGTCCTTATCAATGGAGAAATTGTCTCCTGAATTATTAATCGACAAAAGAAGTCAAATCTCGGCATAATTCTCTGAAGGTTAAAGATTATCTATCAAGAATATAGTAAGTTATGAAAAATAGAAAAAAATTGTATGAAAAGAGTGGATGGTTATGCTTGAAGAGGATTGTGATGTTTTAGTAGTTGATGATCAATTGGGTGTGCGTTTGCTACTATCGGTGGCCTTAAAAGAGCAGGGATACAAGGTTTCTGTAGCTGCTAATGGTAGTGAGGGAGTTGAATTAGCAAAGAAATTAAATCCTAAATTAATTGTTATGGATATTAAGATGCCAGTGAAGGATGGGATTACTGCTCTTTATGAAATTAAAAGGGACAACCCTTTGATTAAAGTTATTATGATGACGGCCTATGAAGAGAGAAATACTGTGACCAGGGTCAAAGAAGGCGGTGCAGAGGGTTTTTTTTTAAAACCTTTCGATATTGAGGATATGATCAACACTATTAAGGAGTTTTTCCCATTGAGGAGACAGGCCCATGGTTAAGAGTCAAGTCTAAGCGAACAGCTTAGACTTTTTTATATGGTAGGTAGGTGGCTATTTCTTAATGTTTTCTTGCTGTTTTTAATAAGTTATAATAGGATATACTAAGAATTAACTGGAAAAGAAGGGAGTCTTTCGTTTGTTATCAGTAATTAGTAAAAGCCCCCAGGAAACTTCATATATAGGGGAAAGAATGGCTAAATATCTGTCCCCCGGTGACTTTATTTCTTTAACTGGTGATTTAGGAGCAGGTAAGACCCTCTTTGCCCAAGGTATAGCTAGGGGACTAGGTATCGAGGACCATATTACTAGCCCAACCTTTACTATTATTCATGAATATAACGAGGGAAGATTACCTTTATATCATATGGATGTTTATCGGGTTAATGGAGTTCAAGATATGGAAAACCTGGGTTATGAAGAATATTTTTATGGACAAGGTGTTTCTCTAGTAGAATGGGCCAACTTAATTTCGGAAATTATCCCCCCAGAGCATTTAAGACTAGATTTTAAAGTTGTTCCTGAAGGTAGGGAAATTACCTTTTATCCTCAAGGGAGATATTATGAGAGGTTAGTGGAGGAGTTGACTGGGCATGCTTATTCTGGCAATTGATAGTTCCACCCCTGTTGCAGGGGTGGCCATTGTAGATAAAGAAAAAATATGGGCAGAGAGTTTTCTTAATACGGGCTACACCCATTCAGAACTATTAATGCCTATGATAGAAAACACTTTCAAAAAAATTAAGTTAAAACCACAAGAAATCGACGCAATTGCCGTATCTCGAGGGCCTGGATCTTTTACTGGTTTAAGAATAGGTATGGTTACGGGAAAGTCCTTAGCTCAAGTTTTAGGTAAAAAACTGACTAGTGTTCCCACCCTAGATCTTTTAGCCTTTAATCTTTGGGGGCAAGAGGGCATCATTTGTCCCATTTTAAATGCTCGGAAAAACGAGGTTTATACTGCCCTTTATGAGATGCAAGGGCAAGAATTAGTTAGATTAAGTGAGTATATGGCCATTAGCCCTCTAGCTTTAGCAGAAAAGTTAAAAACTATGGAAAAAGAAACAAGATTTCTCGGAGATGGGGTTCCTGTTTATAAGGAAATTTTACAAAAGGAATTGGACTCCCAAGCCAGATGGGTACCCCTTACTCATTTGCTTCCTAGGGCCTCTTCTTTGGGTTTATTAGGTTTAAAACAATTGGAAAAGGGACAAGAAGATGATATTTATACCTTAGAACCCTTGTATATTAGAAAATCCGAAGCTGAAGTCAGATGGGAGGAAAATGCATGTCGGATTTAATCTCTAAGGTAACTACTAGAGATATGGTATTAGATGATGTAGACAAGGTGATTGAGATTGAAAACCAATGCTTTCCCATCCCTTGGTCCCCTTATGCCTTTCGTTGTGAAATTTTAGATAATAATTTTGCCAATTATCTGGTGTTAATCAATAAGGAAAAACCTGAAGAAATTCTAGGTTATGCCGGCATGTGGGTTATTTTAGATGAAGCTCATGTAACCAACATAGCTATTGCTCCTAATCATAGAGGTAAAAGATTGGGAGAATTTTTATTATTAAGTCTTATTGCAAGAGCCTTAACAAAAGGGGCTACAGCTATTACCTTAGAGGTAAGGGTTTCTAATACCCCTGCCCTAAAACTATATGAAAAAATAGGTTTTACAAAAGAGGGCATCCGCAAAGGATATTATCAGGATAATAATGAGGATGGTATAATCATGTGGAAAAAACTGGTGTAAATTGTAAGTGTGACGTCTGTGGGGTTATCCTTTGGGTCAGTGGGAAAGTGTGTTAGTGGGTAAGCATTATGACTAAATGGTCATAGCTAATAGGTCAGCATTACGTCTTAAGAGTCTAGCTTGTAGGTCAGCATTTAAGCTTAAATTCTATCATGCAGAATATCTTATAAACTTACCCACTAACACACTGTCATGCAGATTTACTCATAAGCCGTCACAATGACATGCATGTATCCCATGAGCCATCACACTGACCTACAGAATTGCTT
>JAAZJU010000226.1 GCA_012800195.1 Clostridia bacterium | reverse complement strand
TTTAGTGGAACTAACTAGAACACTTTTAGCATGTTCCCCAAAAACCTGTTTAATTGCTAAGGTTTCGTATTTATCATTTAAATCAGTAGAGGTTCCGTGGGCATTAATATAATCAATATCCTCTGGTCTAAGCCCTGCATCTCTAATGGCTATGGACATGGCTCTAGCCGCTCCCTCCCCTTCTGGGGCAGGGGCCGTAATATGATGTGCATCAGCTGAAGCACCATAACCTAAAACTTCAGCATAAATTTTTGCTCCCCTTTTTTGGGCATGTTCTAGACTTTCTAAAATTAAGATTACCGAACCTTCACCCATTACAAATCCATCCCTATCCCGATCAAAGGGCCTGGAAGCTTTGGTAGGTTCATCATTTCTAGTGGACATAGCTTTCATTGAACAAAAACCAGCAAAACCCAAAGGAGTAATCGAGGCTTCAGTACCACCAGTGACAACTATATCGGCACTTCCTCGCTGAATTAGATTAAAAGCATCTCCTACAGCATTTGTACCTGAAGCACAGGCACTAACCACTGTATAATTAGGGCCCTTAGCACCTAAAGTGATAGAAATCTGACCTGCAGCCATATTCACAATCATCATAGGTACCAAAAAGGGGCTAATACGCTTAGGTCCTTTGTCAACCAAAACTCGACATTGTTCCTCCATAGTATAAAGACCACCAATTCCAGAACCCAGAATTACTGCCATTCGATCAAGATCGGTTTTTTCCAAATCTAAGCCACTATCCTCTACAGCCATCCTGGCAGCACTTACTGCATACTGAGTATATAGATCCATTCTTTTTGCTTCTTTTTTATCTATATAGTCACTAGCATTAAAGTCTTTAACCTCACCGGCTATTTTAGTCGACATTTCACTGACATCAAATTTAGTTACTGGTCCTATTCCCGATTTACCATCTAGTAAATTAGACCAAAAGCTTTCAATACCAATACCCACAGGCGAAATTATACCCAAGCCGGTAACAACCACCCTATTTGACATCATTCCACCTCTCTTTGAATGTTTTCAAAATTTTCCACTAGTTTACGGATAATTTCCCCTGCGGGAAGTATTTCGTTAATTTGATCAATATATTCCCCGGAAAAAATTAATCCTTCATCTAAATTGCCCTGTTGAGCATTAATTAAAGCATCCATTATACAAAAATTCTTCTTACACTGCTTTAAACATGCAGCACATTTTTTCGGTGGATATCCTTTTAATATTTTTTCTGTAAAGTTATTTTTTAGAGCTCTTCCTGGTAAGCCAACTGGACTTTCTATTATCACAATATCTTCTTTTTTTGCCTTTACATAAAATTCCTTTAAATTGGCGGCAGCATTGGATTCAACTGAGGCAGCAAATCGTATCCCCATTTGTACTCCATTAGCTCCCAGTTCAAATACTTCGGCCATGTCCTGGGCTGTCATAATTCCTCCAGCGGCAATGATAGGAATAGATACACTGTCTCTAACCTCTGGTAGGATTTCCCTAAGGGACTGTGTTGTCCCTAGATGGCCTCCTGCTTCTTTTCCTTCTACAACTACGGCACTAGCTCCTAATTTTTCTGCTAGTTTGGCCAGTTTTCCAGTAGAAACGATAGAAACAAAAGGGGTATCGGCTTCTTGACACCATGTAAATATATCCCTTGAAAAACCAGCACCTTGAATTATCAGATCAATGCCCTCATCAAGAGCTGCAAATACCAATTGCTTAAATTCCCGGGCGGCAAACATAATATTTATGCCAATAATGCCTTGGGAATGAGCTCGTGCCCATCTGATTTCTTCCCTTAGTTCTTCAGTACTCATACCTGTAGCGGCAATTATTCCGATACCACCAGCATTAGCTACCGCTGCGGCTAAAGGGGCAGTAGAAATTCGAACAGCCATACCACCCTGAACTATTGGATATTTAGGATTTAAATTGCCTATTTTTAAAGCTGGTAGTTTCAAATACAACTCTCCCATCTAACATCTATTTAGAAAAAGTCCCGCAGTAAACTACGGGACTTTTTTTATACCTTATGCTTTAGCTTTGATATATTCAACAGCTGCTCCGATGCTTCTAATTTTTTCAGCATCTTCATCAGGTATTTCAATATCAAATTCCTCTTCTAAAGCCATTACTAACTCAACAACATCTAAAGAGTCAGCATTTAAGTCCTCAAAAGTAGTATCTAAGTTGATTTCATCTGCCTCCACACTTAGTTGTTCAGCAACTAGAGCCTTGACCTTTTCAAAAACCTCCATGGTCTTCACCTCCTTCCACAGCAATTCTATCTATATTAATAAACCACCATCAACACAAATTACCTGGCCAGTTATATAGTCCCCTTGGGGGCCAGCTAGGAAGCTAGCCACTCCTGCTATATCCTCAGGCTTACCAAGTCTTTGTAAAGGTATTTTCTTAATAATTTCTTCCTTTATCCCCTCTGGAATTTTATCTGTCATATCGGTGGCAATAAAACCAGGAGCAATAGCATTGACCTGAATGCCCCGAGCAGCCAATTCTAAAGCCATTGTTTTAGTGAAACCAATCACCCCTGCTTTGGCAGCAGCATAATTACTTTGCCCAATATTACCACTGATACCCACTACGGAAGAGATATTAATAATTTTACCTTTTCGTTCCTTCATCATGCTCCGAATAACTTTTTTAGTACAGAGAAAAACTCCTTTAAGGTTAGTATTTAACACCTGGTCCCAATCTTCTTCTTTCATTCTCATTAAAAGACTATCCTGATTTATTCCAGCATTATTGACTAGAATATTTACAGTACCTAGTTTTTCTTCAATAATTTTAAACATTTCATCTATAGCTTCTTGAGATGTTACATCAGCTTGAATAGCTATAGCAGTACTACCCATTTCCTCAATTTCCTTGACTACTTCTAAGGCTTTTTCCTTACTACCAGCATAATTAACTGCTACTTTTGCACCTTTACTCCCTAATTCAAGGGCAATAGCTCTACCAATACCTCTAGAGGCACCAGTAACTAAAGCTACCTGTCCTGCTAAAGTCATCCTTACACACCCTCTTTCAATTCCACTATAGTCTTTTCCAAAGAAGCTGGATCTTCAACATTTAGTGTTTTAACGGTTTTATCCGTCTTTTTGATTAAACCTGATATAACCTTACCTGATCCTATTTCCACAAAAGTAGTTACCCCTAATTCTATTAAGCTTCTAATAGATTGTTCCCATTTAACAGAATTATTGACTTGAGTGACTAAGGCTTCTTTCACTTCAGGAACTGTGTTTACCGCTTTAGCATGAACATTAGCCATTACAGGAATCCTAGGAGCCTGAAACTCCACCTGCTCCAAAGCCTCTTTAAGTTTGATACTGGCAGGTTCTAACAAAGAAGAATGGAACGGTCCACTAACTGCCAATAGGACAGCTCGTTTAGCACCGAATTCTTTAGCTAGTTTTACAGCCTTCTCTACGGCAGGAGTAGCCCCTGCAATCACTATTTGTCCAGGGCAATTGAAATTGGCTGGTTCTACAACCCCCCTATCACTAGCCGCTTCGCATAGTTCTATGAGTCGTTCAATTTCCAGGCCCATAATGGCTGCCATAGTACCTTCACCAAGAGGAACAGCCTCTTGCATAAACTTACCCCTTTGTTCAACCAACCAGACAGCATCGGAAAAGCTAATAGCTTCAGCCGCAACTAAAGCAGAATATTCACCCAAACTATGCCCAGCAGTGTAATCCGCTTTAATCCCTTCCTTTTCTAAAAGTCTTAAACAAGCGATACTGGTTGTTAGAAGGGCTGGTTGTGTATGTATCGTAATTTTCAGCTTTTCTTCAGGTCCATTAAAACAAAGGTCTGATAATTTATATCCTAGTCTTTGGTCTGCTATTCGAAAAATTTCTCTAGCTTCAGAAAAGGTATTAGCCATCTCAAGCCCCATACCTACATATTGGGATCCTTGACCAGGAAAAACAAAAGCTAATTTCCCCATCCCCTTAATTATCCTCCTTAAAAAATCCACCTAGATTTTCCATTACCCTTGTGGCTCCAGTAACCAAATCCTCTATGATCTCCTTTGCTGTTTGTTCTTGACTAATCATTGCTGCTACTTGCCCCGCCATTACTGAGCCCATATCACAATCTCCGTCTACAGCTGCAATTCTTAATCTTCCTGCGCCTAATTTTTCAAACTCCTCGGCAGGAGCATTTTTCTCTTTTAATTGTAGAAACTCCTTAGTAAGTTTATTCTTTATAACCCTAACCTGATGGCCATGATATCCAGTAAGAACCGTATCCCTATCCTTAGCCTTGATAAGTGAAGCTTTATAATTGGGATGAACAGTACATTCCTTGGCACAAACAAACCTTGTGCCCATTTGCACCCCTACAGCTCCCAAACTTAAAGCAGCCACAACACCTCGGCCATCAAAAATTCCTCCTGCGGCAATAACAGGTAAGGATGTAGCATCAACAATTTGCGGAACTAAAGCCATAGTGGTTAGCTCCCCAACATGCCCACCACATTCCATACCCTCAGCAATAAACCCATCTACCCCAGCCCTTTCTAATCTTCTGGCTAAGGCTACCGAAGAAACCACTGGAAAAACCTTTATTCCAGCCGCTTTAAGTCTGGGAATATATTTTCCAGGATTCCCTGCTCCAGTAGTAATCACTGGAACCTTCTCTTCGATAAGGATTTCGATAACCTCTTCAACAAACTGGGATAAAAAATAAACATTAACACCAAAAGGTTTCGTGGTCAAACTTTTAACTTTCTTAATTTCATTACGAATAACCTCAGGAGGGGCTTCTCCCCCACCTACTATTCCTAATCCTCCAGCCTCTGAAACAGCAGCAGCTAATTCAGCTGTAGCTATCCAAGCCATTCCCCCCTGAAGGATGGGATATTTGATATTCAAAATTTCACATAGTTTTGTTTTTAACACGTATTTTCCTCCTAGCTCCAACGAATTACGCAGGAGGCCCAGGTTAAACCTGCACCAAAACCTACTAAGACAATATTATCACCTGGTTTGATTTTGTTTTCTCGCAAAGCTTCATCTAGAGCGACAGGAATAGAAGCTCCGGACATATTCCCATATCTATCTAAATTAATATAAACCTTTTCACTAGGTAACTTTAATCTTTTAACAGCAGCATCAACTATTCTAATGTTGGCTTGATGAGGAACTAAAAAATCCACATCTTCCTTTGTTAAGCCAATTTTCTCCAAGGCCCTTAGGGAAGTTTCACCCATAATTTTAACTGCGAATTTAAATACTTCATTACCATTCATTCTTACATATTGTTGACCCTTTTCTAGAGTTTCCACAGTCAAAGGAAAACGCGAACCCCCTGCCTCTTGATATAAATATTGTCCTCCTGCACCATCACTGCCTAAATCAAAGGATAGTATACCAGTGCCCTTTTCTACAGGACCTAAAACTGCAGCTCCGGCTCCATCGCCAAATAATATCAAAGTACTTCTATCCTCAGGGTCTAGGATACGACTTAAGGTTTCAGCTCCCACTACCAAAACATGCTTATACATCCCAGTAGCAATCATTTGGCTACCAACGGCTAAACCATATATAAAACCAGAACAAGCGGCACTTATATCAAGGGCTGCTGCGTTTTTAGCACCAATTCTATCTTGAATTAGGGAAGCTGATGAAGGAAAGGGCATATCTGGTGTAACTGTTGCTACCAATATCATATCAATTTCCATAGCAGTTATACCTGCGGCTTTTAGGGCCCGCTCACAAGCAATAGCTCCCATATCCGAGGTAGCCATTTCCTGTGGAGCCTTACGCCTTTCCCTAATTCCAGTCCTAGTAACGATCCATTCTTCAGAGGTATCCACTAACTGTTCCAAATCTTTATTAGTTACTATTTGTTCAGGTAGATATGAGCCTGTGCCTATAATCCCTACGGACTGAACATTACAATTCATTATTTATCCACTCCACTTGTAGATTAGCCTTTAAGGTCTCCACAAACTTGTTGTTGTGGCATTCATAAGCCACCCTAATAGCATTACGAATAGCCTTAGCCTTGGAACTACCGTGGCATATGATACTCAAGCCATCAACCCCTAAGAGGGGAGCTCCTCCATATTCTGCATAATCAAGCCGAGATTTAAAACTCTTTAAAGCGGGCATCATTAATGCTGCACCAACTTTGCTTCTCGTACTTTTATTTATTTCCTCTTTTAATAAATCTCCTAAAGCTGAAGCCATGCCTTCAGCAAGTTTTAATATTATATTACCAACGAACCCATCACAAACAAATACATCTGCTTTTCCTTGAGGAATATCCCGCCCCTCAATATTACCTACAAAATTAATGGTTTTCATTTGCTCTAAGAGTTCGTAGGCTTTAATAGAAAGCTCATTACCCTTAGTTTTTTCAGCTCCAATATTAACTAAGGCTACTTTAGGATTGGTTATGCCCAATACTTTTTCTGCATATACACTGCCCATTAAAGCAAATTGACCTAGATTTTTTACCTTAGCATCAGCATTGGCTCCAGCATCCAAGAGTAGTTTACCTCCCTTTAAAGTAGGTAGCACAGTTCCAATGGCGGGTCTTTCTACTCCCTTGATTCTTCCTAACCCAAACAAAGCGGCCACCATCTGTCCTCCTGTACTACCGGCAGAGACCACAGCATCAGCTTCTCCGTTTTTAACCAGCTTGGTAGCAACAGAAATAGAAGCATCTTTTTTCCTGCGATAAGCAATACTGGGGTGGTCATCCATCTCAATAATTTCTGTGGCATTTACTATTTCTATTTTAGGATTCTCATTTTTTATGTAGTCTTTTATTTTTTCTTCCTGCCCTACCAAAAACACCTTTTCTAAATAAGGAAAAGCCTCAAGAGCTTCTAGAGCACCTTTTATAATTTCCTGAGGTGCGTAATCTCCACCCATTGCATCTAAAGCAATTCGCATCTTTACCCCTCCTAACGGGACACAACAATAAACTTACCCACAAAAACCTCTTCCGCTCCTACCTTAGAAACAACCTTAACCAAATGTTTATTGGACCTTTCCTTAGCCACAAAAGCGGAAGCCATAAGTTCCTCATTCAGATAGACTGGTCGGCGATATCTAACCCGAGCACTGCCTGTTAAAACCACATCATTATCAATTAATGCTACAGCCAGCATATTGGCCTGGGAAAAAATATGATGCCCTCGGCATACCTTACTTTTTTCCGCAACCATTTCTGGGGTTACTTTCATTATTGATGTGGCTCTTTTGCCTAATTCTAGTTCAACTAATTCCCCGACTATTTCAGTATCACCTACAGATCTTACTTTATGCAGGTTACCCTCCGCGACTTGTTTCATTCTTTCCCTTACTTCTGGTATACCGATTTCCAAGCGGTCTAAGCGAATAGTCTGAATACTACAGCCAAATCTTTGGGCTAATTCTTCATCGGTAGCAAAGAGGTTCTCAAGAAGATAAGCTTTTAACTTCTCATGTCGTTCTTTCTTAGGTATACGTTTTTTAGGTTTCATTTACATCATCCTATTCTTTATACCACATGTTAGTACCTGGTATCAATACCAAGTATAATCCCCCTATAAAATAAATGCAAGAAGAAGTTTCTAAATAATTATATCGAAAAAAGGAGGTCCCGCGCTGATTATAGTTGGTATCCTAGCAAAAAAGGACATAAAAAAAATAGGCTCTTTGAAGCCTATTTCTTAACAAAAGATTATTCTACTGCAACTTGTTTAACTTCACGGTTTTTGTAATAACCACATGATGGACAAACCCTGTGAGGCATTTTTGGTTCATGACATTGAGGACACTCCATGTTATTGGGGGCATCTAATCTAGCCCAAGCAGATCTTTTCTTTCTAGTTCTAGACTTAGATCTTTTATGTTTTTGAACTCCCATTATTACACACCTCCTAATCCTGTTTTAAATTTGCTAAAATTGCTAACCGAGGATCAATTTCTGCTATTATACAATTGCATTTTTCATAATTTAAGTTTTTACCACACTTAGAGCAGATTCCTTGGCAATGAGCAGAACAAAGAAATTTAAAGGGTAAAGCATTAAAAAAATGTTCAACAACTATTTCTGTTATATCTACTTTGTCATCCTTATTAAATACTCGATATTCTTCTTCTATTTGTTTTTGATCTATTTCCTCCACCTTAAATAAGTCTGTAGCATTAATTAGTTTTTCCTCAAAAGTAGCGGTAAGTTCAAAGGTCATATCTTTTAGACATCTACTACAAGTTGTCTTTAATTCGGTACTAAGAGTACCCTTTAAATCATATATAAACCCCAGATTAAGTACTTGCAATTCAAGACTTAAAGGTTTAAAAAGGGTGATGTCTTCTAGAAAAGGGATTTCTTTAGTTACTAAGTTAATGGTTTCCTTTGTCCCTACTCTATTCCTAAGTTTACTTAAATCAATGGTTAAAGACATAATAATCTCACCTCATTTAAAAGAGGATGTTGAATATAAATCTAAACGACCTTTTCATTATATAATCATCTTATTTTCTTGTCAACTAAAGATGGCTTATTGTCATTATAGCTAGGGATAACAGAAAGCATGCAGGTCGTTATCAATGAAGAAGATGTTTATCACATTGGAGAGCAGTAACTGCTACAGTATTTACAATATCTTCCACACTAGATCCTCTGGAGAGGTCATTAATTGGTTTATCCATTCCTTGCAAAATAGGTCCTATCACCTTAGCTTTGCCTAATCTTTCTACTAATTTATAACCGATGTTACCTGATTGTAAATCAGGGAAAATCAATATGTTAGCATGACCAGCTACTTTACTATTTGGGGCTTTAAATTTTCCTATAGCGGGAATTAAAGCAGCATCGGCTTGTAATTCTCCATCAACACAAAGATGGGGATATTTTTCCCGAGCAATCTTCGTAGCCTTAATAACCTTATCCACCAGTTCATGTTTGGCACTTCCCTTGGTGGAAAAAGATAAGAGAGCGATTTTAGTTTCAAAATGAAGTAAACATCTACTAGTTTTATCCGTTAAGAAAGCAATTTCAGCTAATTGTTCTGCTGTAGGATTTGGATTTACTGCACAGTCAGCAAACATCATAATCCCATTTTCTCCAAAGTCTTTATCTGGTAAAATCATTATATAAATACCAGATACTGAGGATATGCCTTTTTCCGTCCTAATTATTTGAAGAGCAGGTCTTAGAACATCACCTGTGGTATTCTTGACTCCTGCTACCATCCCATCAGCATCACCTATTTTAACCATCATTGTACCAAAATATAAAGGGTCCTTAACTAATTCCTGGGCTTGTTCCTGGGTTAGTCCTTTATGCTTTCTAATTTCGAATAACTCATTACTATATTCTCTAAGTTTAGGGGATAATTGAGGATCAATAAGCTCAACTCCCGTTAAATCTGTATCATTTTTGCTTGCTAGATCCATTATTTCCTCTGTTGACCCTAAAAGAATAATCTTTGCAATATTTTCTTTACTTAAAATACTTGCAGCCCTAAGAGTTCTAAGATCTGTTCCTTCTGGTAAAACAATGGTCCTGCTTTTCATTTTAGCATTATTTCTTATGGTCTTAATAAAATCCAATTTTTCTGTCCTCCCCTATACTTTTTTTGTTTAAAAAACTGATTAATAGTTTATCATATTTTGGGGTATTCTTCCCATTAAATTTATTGTATATTTTAAATTATTAGATTTTTTACCGAAAGGATTGAATGTGCGTTGAAAATCATAGGAATCGTTGCAGAATATAACCCTTTTCACTTAGGACATAGTTACCACTTAAATAAAGCTAGAGAAACAATTCAACCGGATGGAGTTATTGCTGTCCTTAGTGGTAACTTCCTACAGCGTGGTGAACCAGCCTTTGTAGACAAATGGGCCAGGACCCAGATGGCCTTAAAAGGGGGCATTGATTTAGTCTTGGAATTACCTACAGTCTTTGCCTGTCGCAGCGCTTTCTGGTTTGCTACAGGCGCTATTAAAACTTTAGAAAGTACAGGGATAGTTTCTCATCTAGCCTTTGGGGCAGAAACTAATAATCTAAGTATCTTAGCAGAAATGGCTAATTTATTGAATACTGAACCACCAGAATTTAAAAATTTCCTAGCAAAATATCTCAATCAAGGTCTATCGTATCCTCAAGCCAGAAATCTTGCTCTAGAGTCTCTTAGTAACAATATAAAAGTCCTGGGAACCCCTAATAATATTCTAGCTATCGCCTATCTTCGTTCCCTGCAAATGATAGAAAGCCAAATAGAACCAGTCCTCATCAAACGTAAAGGTAATTACCATTCCTCTAACATTGAGGAAGGTTTTATGAGTGCCAGCGCTATTCGTCATAATATAGCTAACGATGGTATAATTTGGCAAGACCATGTGCCACTAACAACAAAAGTACTCCTCGAGGAACAAATAGCCCAAGGAAAAGGGCCAGTTTATCCTTATAACTTTTCTGAAAGTATTTTAGCTATTATCAGACGCTCCAGTCCGGATGAACTAAAAAATATCATTGAAATGGAAGAAGGCCTGGAAAATAGAGTTTTCCAAGTAGCTCAAAATGCTACTTCCTTAAACGAACTTATTGCAAAGCTTAAAACGAAACGTTATACCCAAACAAGAATCCAAAGATTAATTACCCATATTCTGATTAATTTTAAACAAGATTTTGTTTTCAATGAACCTCAATATCTGCGAGTGCTGGGTTTTAATAATAAGGGAAAAGAAATGTTGAAATTAATAAAGGCTAAATCCCAACTGCCAATTATAACTAAATTTGCCCATGGACAAAAAAAAATATCCCCTCCTGGCCAAAAAATGTTGGAGTTGGAAATAAGATCAACAGATATATATGCCTTGGGTTTCCCAAGTCCGCAACATCGTTATGGGGGACAAGATTTTTATCGTTCACCTATTTCAATAGAATAACTATCTATTAGCCTTCTTAACTGAGGAAGTATTTCCCTACAGGCTTCTTTACCTGCTTCAATAATAGTACTTGCTTCCTCAAAATCCGTCCAGGAGTGCTCACATACATTGGGCTTAATAATAATATCTGCATATTCACAGTAATAGTTTCTATGAGCTCTCTCCATAATTTCTATAGATTGCATAATTACATCATAAACATTATGGATAGTGGCTACAATACCACAATTAAAATATTGTAAATCCACTGCCAAGACAATATCAGCACCCATCTCTTGAACAACTTGAGCAGGAACTCGGTCTGTTACAGCCCCATCCACGAAGGTTCTAGCATCCAAAGAATAGGGCTCGATAGCCCCAGGCACCGAGATACTTGCTCTGACAGCATCGGCCACCTTCCCTTCGGAAAAAACGACCCTTTCCCCTGTAATTAAATCTGTAGCTACTACTTTCAGAGGTATATTTAATTCATCAAAACTTTTATTATGAGTTAAAAGTCTACTTAAAGCTAAGGCTTTTTTACCTTTAATTAATCCGAGCTTAGGCAGGCCAATGTCTAGAATATGATGGTTTTTAACCTCTCGGGCTAGTTTTTCTAAAAGATCAAGATCTGTTCCAGCAGAATAAACAGCTCCTATTGCCGCTCCCATACTGGAGCCAGCAATATAATCCACAGGAATGTTCTCCTCTTCTAGCACCTTTAGTACACCAATATGAGCAAAACCTTTAGCTCCTCCTGCCCCTAGGGCCAAACCTATCTTGGGTCTCACAGAAAAACCTCCTTACTTAAAGAAATATTCATAACATATATTTTTCCCCAATATAATCTATTAGCAAACAAATAGGGAGGCTTTAAATTGAACAAAAGACAACATTTTTTTTATACCTTTATGGCTTTACTTTCTCTCTTACTAGCATTAGCTATGATTATCCATCCCCAGGCTACCTTTAATGGAGCTAATAATGGCCTAAAAACCTGGGCTTTAATACTAATTCCTTCTCTACTACCATTTTTTATTATTGCTGATGTAATGATAGAACTAGGTGTATTAAAATTTTTTGGGGTACTCTTAGAGCCTTTGATGCGGCCCGTTTTTAAGCAACCCGGAGAAGCAGGTTTTGTTATGGCCATGGGGTTTACCTCTGGTTTTCCTATGGGAGCCATCTTGACCAATAGCCTTTACGAAAAAAACCTCTGTACTAAGGAAGAAGCCTCCCGTTTAATTGCTTTTACTAATAACTCTAGTCCTTTATTTCTATTAGTAGCTATCCCCGTAGGAATGTTACATAATCCTCCCTTAGGTATCCTGTTAATAATAAGCCATTATTTAGCTAATATTTTTTTAGGTGTCTTCTTAGGGTTTAAAAAAAGAAAGAGTACAGAGCTCTTTCTTGGAACATCTCAAAGTAGTCTTTTAAAAAGAAGTTTCCAATCCTTTATAAAATATAACCAGGAAAAACCTAAACCAATAGGAGTTTTAATGGGAAACGCTGTGAAAAAATCGATAAATAACCTTCTAACCATAGGAGGATTCGTTATCTTCTTTGCGGTATTAATCGAAATATTACATTCAACTAATGCTTATAACATAATTAGTTCAGGTTTTAGTAAATTCTTAATGGTTTTAGGCTTTAATCCTCAACTAGCTAATGGACTAACAGCTGGATTTTTTGAAATGACTTTGGGAGCTAAATTTACTTCAGAAATTTCCACTTCCTTAATAGATAAAGCTATGATAATTAGTTTTATTTTAGGTTGGAGTGGACTTTCAATTCAAGCTCAAGTAACCAGTATCGTTAGTCAAAATGGAATACCCATCGGTAACTATCTCTTTGGTAGACTATTCCAAGGTATAGTTGCTGCAAGTATTACGGGGTTTCTTTATGAACCATTAATTAATAATCTAAACCTGAGTACTCCGGCATTCAGTTGGTATATATTAGAAAATTCGACTATTGGATTTTGGGCCTATTTTAGTTTTACTTTTGTAGCTGGATTGATAGCACTATTTATTTTATTAATTTTATCTTTACTTATTTATATAGGCAAAAAAGTCTTTATTCGTTAGTTTTTTTTAACTCTTCTCTACCCTTTTTAATTAATGTAAGGTTTTTTTCCAATTGTTCCTCTAATCTGAACATTATTTCATCGGCATAATCAAATGCACCTTGGATAATTTCTTCTGACTGAGCCTGAGAGGTTTGGAGAAGTTCAGCACCTTTTTTTTCAGCCATTTTATAAACCTCAGTTTGATCTACTAGGTCTGCAACTTTCTTTTGGGCCTCTTGAATAATCTTTTGAGCCTCTTCCTCCGCATCAGAAAGTATTCTTTGCCTCTCCTTTTTTATCCATTGGGCTTGTCGAATATCCTCAGGCAAATCTGCCCTCAATTTATCAATATATTTAAAAAGAATATCTTCTGAAATAATGACCTTATTAGTCATCGGTATTTTAGCACTTTCTTCAATTTCAGCCTCAAATTCATCTAAAATTCTATATAATTCCATGTTTTCTCCTCCTTACTCAATTTGAAAATAAGTTATTTTAGTATCGCCATATACATTCTCTCGTACTTTAATCAAGTTCTTAAAAGATGTAGGTAGATTTGTATTTTTATCAGTTTCTACTACGACAATACCCTGCTCCAACAGTAATTCATTATCAACGACTCTGGCAATTAATTCTTCTAAAAACTTAAATTCATAAGGGGGGTCTAAAAAGATTATATTAAATCTATAATTTTTTTCTTTAAAAATCTCTATGGCCTTAAAAGCATCAACTGGGAAAATATGTACATTATCGGTGAAACCACATTCATTTACATTAGCTTTTAAAACTTTTAATGCCCCAGAATATTTTTCTACAAAGGCAACCTGTCTAGCACCTCGACTTAGGGCTTCTAAACCTATATTTCCAGTACCTCCAAAAAGATCTAGAAAATTTGTTCCCTCAACACGATGAGCTAATACATTAAAAATTGCTTCCTTTACCCTATCAGCAGTAGGTCTAGTTTTGTGTCCTTTGACAGCCTTTAAGTTTCTTCCTCGACAAGTACCTGCAATTATTCTCATAATTCATCCCCTTGTCCTAAAGTATACCATAATTTTTAAAATTGTTAATTTTTTTCCTAAATTATCCTCTAATTATTTTATTAATTTAAACCAAACTATTATTGTAAGCAAATATCTCCCTTCGTGCTTTTCTTTTTTACCGCAGATTACCTCCTCTGCGGTCTTTTTATTATTTCCCAAAACAACTACTGAATACTTTTTACTATTGTGGGAAAAGATGTAATTAAATAAAGATTGGAGGTTTTGCTAAATGAAAAAATCCGAGATTTATCGTGAATTGGGTATTAATTTAGATATGGCTTTAGAAGCCCATAATATTCTCAGAGGAGAAGCGGGCCGGGAAATATCAGGAATTTCCTTGGATGAAGAAAATTATGATTTGGCCAAAGTCAAAATTGTTAATGTTTTAGACCCAAGGGGAGCAGCACAAATTGGTAAAGCACCAGGAAAATATATTACTATTGAATCCGATGTTTTGGGTATTAATAATAAAGCTCACCATCAAGAGTTAAGTGAAATTATAGCTGAGCAGTTTAAAAAAATATTACCTTTTAAATCTGATCAAGATAGTGTTTTAATTGTTGGTTTGGGTAACTGGAATGCAACACCTGACGCTTTAGGACCCAAGGTTGTTGGCAAAACTATGGCTACCCGACACTTACATGGTCGCGTTCCAGAAGAGCTTACCAATGGTCTTAGATCAGTAAGTGCCATTGCCCCAGGAGTTTTAGGGATAACAGGAATAGAAACTGCTGAAATAATAAAAGGTATTGTGGAGAAAACCACTCCTGATGTTGTTATTGTTATTGATGCCTTGGCAGCTGGAGATGTCCACAGAATCGGCACTAATATTCAAATTGCTGATACAGGTATCAACCCAGGTTCTGGCGTGGGCAATAAAAGAGCAGCTATTAACCAGGAAACTTTGGGTGTACCAGTAATTGCAGTAGGTGTACCTACAGTTGTTCATGCTGGGGTAATAGCCAACGATATCATCCAAAGCTTTGTGGAGAAAATGCGTACAAGACCACCTTTGACAGATTTATCTAAAGAAATGAACCCCCCTATGCTTAAAATGATTATAGACCAGGTTTTACAACCTTATAGTCATAATTTAATGGTTACTCCTAAAGAAATAGATGATTTAATTGAAAATACGGCCAAAATCATAGCTATGGCTTTAAGTTCAGCCTTGCATCCTGCCATGCCTGAAGAGGTTGCTAACTATTTGCACTAATTTTTTTACAAAGGCAAAATAAACAAGCAGATGGTGGGCATCTGCTTGTTTATTTTACATTTATTATTGTTTTATTGTTGTGCTCCAGGCATATTTTGTTCAGCAAACTGAATCATTTTTCTAACCATATAACCGCCAACATAGCCGTTTTCACGAGAAGTTAATTGCCCTTTGTCAACTTGTTGGTAGTTTGTCATACCAAGCTCGTTAGCAACCTCATATTTGAATTGATTAAGGAAGTTTCTTGCACCAGGTACTGCAGCTTTATTTGTACTTCTAGCCACTATTTTCACCTCCTCTCTTGGTATTAGTATTTTGTGATTTTAGGAGGCTCTTTATGCTAGTAGTATTTACCTGTTA
>JAAZJU010000225.1 GCA_012800195.1 Clostridia bacterium | reverse complement strand
TCTATGTCACAGCGGCACATCCGGGAATATTCACTTGCATCGTGGCACTATGACACATCCCAGCATATTCACTTTCATCGTCACACATCATAGAATATTCCCTATCATCGTGGCACTGACCAATAAGCTAGACCATATAGTCATAATGCTTACACACTTACACACTTACACACTCGTCCACTGCTGTCCCCAGGAATAACCCCAGAGCCACCACACTCATCCACTTATTCTTTCAACGCTTCCAGTCTATATATAGGCATTCCTTTTTCTTTAAACTTTAGTTCATATTCCGTAGCAATATTATCTTCGGGTGGGTTCTTATAAAGGTCTAGGGTGATATTTTGCAGTTGCCATTTATCATCCACAAATTCATTCAAGGAAAATTCAAAGAGATCTTTATTATCGGTCTTAAAGTGGATTTGTCCTTGGTCATTCAATAGTTTTCTGTAATTAGCCAAAAATGTCCGATGAGTTAGCCTTCTTTTAGCCCACCTTTTCTTGGGCCAAGGGTCACAAAAGTTAATATAAATTCTGGCTAGTTCTTCTGGAGCAAAATAATTGTCTAACTCCTGCACATTCCCCCAGATAAAGGCTATATTATTTAAGTTTTGCTCCACAGCCTTTTTTACCCCCATTAGGAGAACTTCCTCCTTAAGCTCTAAGCCAATATAATTTATGTGGGGATTGTTTTGAGCTAAAGTGGTAATAAACCTCCCTTTTCCCGTTCCTAATTCGATATAAATGGGATTAGTGTTGCCAAAATATCGTTGCCATTTTCCTAAATTGTCCTGTGGTTCTAATACTAAAGGAGGAACAAGGGCTAACAAAGCTTCCTTAGTCCCTGGTTTTCTTCTTAAGCGCATTATTAATACCCCTTACTTTCTATTTAGCTCTTTTTAGACATTAATATAATACTATAATATAGTTTTCTCTCGCAAAGTTAAAGGAAACATAGTTTTGTTCTAGAAGTTATTCTCTAAGATTATTCCTTAAGGGGGATGCAGTAATGAAGAAAAAGATTTTAGTCAATTACGCTTTGCCTAAAGAAATATTAGGAGAGCTTCACCAGCATTTTGAAGTTATTATTCCTGAGACAGGTATATTTACTCGTCAAGAGCTTTTGGAACTTATACCCCAATGCCATGGTTTAGTGGCAGTTTTTCAAATCAAGGTTGATGAGGAACTGTTGGATAAAGGGGCTAACTTGAAAATTATAGCTAGTTTTGGGGCTGGTTATGATCATATAGATACTGCTTATGCCACTAAGAAGGGAATTGTGGTAGTCAATATTCCTGTCGCTGTTACAAACCCCACTGCTGAATTAACTTTGGGGCTAATGCTTTCCTTGGCTCGGAGAATAACTGAAGGAGACAGAAGGTTGAGAGCTAGACTCCATTCAGAGTGGAGTCCTTTAAATTTTTCTGGTTCTACCTTAGAAGGAAAAACCTTAGGGATTATTGGTATGGGTAGAATTGGTCTAAGAGTGTCTCGATTAGCCCAAGCCTTTGGTATGAGGGTTCTTTATACTAAGCGTAGTCCCTACACCCCAGAGATAGAAAGAGAATTAGAGCTTAACTACGCTCCCCTAGAGGATTTGCTAAGGACTGCAGATGTGCTTTCTCTCCATTGTCCCCTGACTCCTGAGACCCATCATCTCCTAGGAGAAAGGGAATTTGCTATGATGAAACCATCCAGCCTAGTAATCAACACTGCCCGAGGTCCAGTTATTAAAGAATCTGCCCTGATTAAGGCTTTAAAAGAGGGACTGATTAGAGGGGCCGCCTTAGATGTCTTTGAATTTGAACCTCACGTTACGGAAGAATTATTAAGTCTAGATAATTTAATCATTACCCCCCATATTGGTTGTGAAACTTGGGAAACTAGAGAGGTAATGTCAGCGGCCTTTACCCAGCACTTTCTTGATTTTTTCGCTGGAAAAAGACCCCAAAATATCGTCAATCCCCAAGTTCTTGAAAAAATATAGAAACCAACTTAATTCTTCTACTAAATAGTGAAAGCACCTGTTACTAAGGTGCTTTTATTTTTACTCCCCATTATTTTCCCATTTTGAACTACACTCCTGAGGCACATAGTTTTCAATATAGTCTAAAGCTTCTCCTACATCCTCGGTAACAAAATATAATTGGCGGCAATCATTCTTCGCAAATTTAAGCTCTATAATTTTTTCAAAAACTTCTATTAAACCATCATAAAATCCTTGGATATTCAAGATGACTATAGGTTTGTTATGATATTGTAATTGTTTGAGAGTTATTATTTCCAGTAATTCTTCCAAGGTACCAAAGCCACCAGGTAGAGCAATAAAACCAGCCGACCTTTCATCCATGATAGCCTTTCTTTCTCTAAGGGTTTCGGTTACAACCAATTCATCACATAAACTATAAACAATACCTGGTTTATTTAGTACCTCAGGGATAACCCCTATAACCTTGCCACTCTCTTGATGAATACCCTTAGCTGTTTCCCCCATGAGGCCTACCATCCCACCACCAAAGATAAGTCCATATTTTTTTCGGGCCATTTCTACTCCTAATTTTCTAGCCACTTCAAAATAAACTTTATCTATTACTGTACTAGAGGAACTATAAACACAGATGTATTTTTCCAAACTATTCACCAATCCTTTCATAGAACTAAAAAGGAACACCCTTGGAGGTTAGAAACTGGAAGTTAGATGATAGGTGCCCTTTAAGCCTAAGTATTATAATACTGTAGCATAATATGCAATAAAATTACAGGAATTCCAAATAAATTTTATCCCTCTTTAATCAAGGGGGATTTCTATCGTTTTATTAGCTTCTTCAAAAGATCTTATTTTACCTATTTTTAGCTTTAGATTATCTCCTTTATCCATAAACATTAGTGTCCTTTCGAAGGTAATGGACCCGTCGGTATTTTTAATTAGCCCTTCTGGTGAAGAGATGGTCCTTTCTAAAGGTACTTCTTTTTCATCAATTATTAAGCTGACTTGCTCTAGCAATACATCATCCTCAGTAACTATGGTCAGATAAGTAGCATCATTTTCCGAATATATTTTCTTAATAAGGACTTCTCTATCTAGTAAGCTAAATTTAAGGGAGGCTTGGTTATCGAGATTGATAACCTTATCAACTGGTTTACTGGAGGTTATCCCCACTACTTTTATTGCTAAGCTATCAATTTCTTGGGGTAACGCTTCGAAACGCCCCTCAAAGGTATAGCCTCTTAAGGAACTACTTAATCCCATGCCTTCCTTTTCTATCTGCTCATTGTTAGCATAAAGGTCAAAATCTATCTTAAAATCAGGATGGGTATTTTTTAGACTATTCCTATATAAATCTAATTTAGTATCAATTGAGCCTTCAATTACAGTCACTGTAGGGGAGGCAGTAATAGTAGCAAAATTTATAGTATTGTCTCCCAATTCAAGTTTCTCTTTAATAGATTGCTTTATTGTTGTCCCCATGGCTTTACTGCGATCTAGTTTAAACTCTATTTCTCCCTGTTCCCAGGTATTATTATTGTTAATGGCAAACTGGAATTTTAGATTTCTTTCAAAGAATTTTGGGGGTTCAAAAGTACCAACCCATTTTATTTCTGTTTCACTCTCATTGATTATTCCACTACCACTTGACATGTGATAGTTAAAAATACCTTTTATATTAAGAGACCTTACATCATCAATATTCCCTCGTTCATCTTTAATGGAATAAAAAGCTATCAATTGATTATCATCAACCATAATACCTTCTAGAGTTACTTCTATACCGTTTGAAAAGATATGGCTTTTATTTATTACCTGTCCTTGCCCCATTTCATTTAAGTTTTTAAGGGCTCCATGGATTACTTCATCGTAACCCATAAATTGCTTTCCATAATAGGCTATAGCATCAAAATTATAGGAAAATAAGAGAAGCATGATTAAAGCCACCCCAATAAGCCCCTGTTTTTTTCGGGGAGGTTTTTGCGAATTCAAGGCCTTATTTAATCTAGTTTCTAGTTCTATAGGTATCTCTAGTTTTTCTAGTTCTTCTTTTTTTTCTTTTAAAAGTAGCTCTATATCTTTCATTAATACTCACCCCCCATATATTCCTTCAGCTTTTTTAAACCCAAAGAGATTCTTGACTTCACTGTACCAATGGGCACCTTTAACACTTGAGATATAGTAGCATTATCCATATCTAAGAAATATTTTAGTTTTATAGCTTCTTGTTGTCCCGGATTGAGCTTTTGTAAATAATTATCAAGATCAATTTTGCTTTCCTTACTTGCCAAGTTTTCTTGATAACCCTTTTCTTCTAATTTTTCTAAAAAGATTAACTTTTTTCTTTTCCGGAGAAGAGACTTGCAACAATTAACAAGGATTGTTTTGCTCCAACTATCAAAGGCTTGCTCATCCTTAAGTTTATATATATTTTCATAAAGAATAACTATCATGTCTGCCATAGCATCCAGAGCATCCTCTTGTCTTCCAGTGTAAACATATGCTAGTTTATAATATTCTTTTTTATTATCCATAATTAATTGTACTAAAGCCTCTTTACTTCCCGCCTTAGCCCCTTTTACCAACTGGATTTTATCCAAAAACTCCTGCCTCCCCTCTTTATATAAGAGTAACTACCCTCTAAAAAGGTTCATTTTTTATATTTTATCTTTTTTTGTATATTACCCTTCACTGAATGGCAAAATAATCTATAAATTCCATATAAAAAGGAGGTATCCGTCTTGGATTATCAAAGAGCTGAACAAATTCTACGATCCCCTGAGACTATTCAAGTATTTCATAATGACCAGTCCGTATGGATAGAAGGACTGGATAAACAGCAGAATACAGCTATAGTTTCCATCGGGGCTACTAAAGATCAAAAAAGAACAGTACCCATTAATGAACTACAGGAAAAACACTAGCACAAGAAACCTTTCATTTTCATTTCTCTAAGAGTGGGGCTTAGTACTTAAAAAACAGACTTGAAAAACAAGTCTGTTTTTTACTTTTTATATTCTATCACTTTTAAAACCATGTAATATCTTTTTAGACCACAATTTCTAGGGTATATAGTATAATGGAAATCATTCAAATATTTTAGCAAGGGGTTAGATTATGTCCTTAGGAATAATTTTATTAGTATTAATTGTCGGTATCTTTGTCGGCTTCATAAATACACTTAGTGGTGGGGGTTCTTTGTTAACTATGCCTATGTTGATTTTTTTAGGACTGCCCACGGCAGTGGCCAACGGTACTAATAGATTTGCAGTTATGGTGCAAAATATCGTGGCAGTTGTAAACTTTAAACGCCAAGGTTACTTTGACCTGAAGCTTAATTTTATGCTAGGTATCCCTGCCGTTATTGGCTCCATTTTTGGTTCCTTCTATGCTATTTCCTTATCTGATGAGATATTCAATAAAATTTTAGCTACTGTTATGTTTTTAATCTTGTTTCTGATCATTAAACAACCAAAACACAATATTACCGAAGAAGAGCCCCAATTTAATTATGAGAAAAAAATACCTGCCATGATAACCTTTTTTATCATAGGACTTTATGCAGGTTTCATTCAAGTAGGAGTAGGCTTTTTAGTTATTGCTGCCCTAAGAGTCTTAACCAATATGTCTTTAGTTCGCATTAATAGCATTAAAGTTTTTCTAATCGGAATATATATGGTTGCTTCCTATCTGGTCTTTGTTGTGGGGGGATATATTGACTGGGTTTTGGCTATCACTTTAGCCATCGGCACTTCCATTGGAGCCTGGATTGGAGCAAATTTTGCCGTTGCCAAGGGTGATAAATGGATAAAGATTGTTTTATCCATCATGATTTCTATTATGGCTATTAAGTTATTCTTTAATATTTAATCTTAGAAATTAATAGTGATTAGCCTAGCCTAAATCTGGGTAAGTAAAACATAATAATAGAAATAAGAAATTAGGAGGTAAAAGGTAATGAAAACTTTCGGAGCTCTCCTTCAATCGGGAGATTGGAAAGGTGAAAAGCATGTCCCTATTATCCATTGTCCAGATAAAGTTAAGGCCAATGAGGAATTCGATTTAAAAATTTCCATTGGGGATGCAGTGGGCCATCCCAATACTTTAGAACATTATATTGGCTGGTTTAAGGTCTTCTTTCTACCCGAAGGGAAAAAATTCCCTATCGAGCTAGCTACCTTTGTCTTTGGTGCCCACGGTGAAAGTGAGATATTTACTAAACCAGTAGGTCAAACCACTGTTAAGGTTCCTTCTACCGGTACCATTTATGCTTTAAGCTGGTGTAATATCCATGGTATCTGGGAAAACACAAAGGAATTAATTGTAGAATAGGCATTAGAAAAGCGAACCCTTTAAAGGTTCGCTTTCCTAATGCTATTTTACTCTCTAACTACTTCTACGGTTCCCCCGGCTTGCTTAACTGTATTAATCAAAGAACCCAGACCACCAAAATTATTTTCACCTAAAAAAGGTAATCTTATAATTAAGCATATGCCGCTGGGGGAAGTAACTTCAATTAAGTTCAATAAATTTATCACAGCACCTGCAGGGATAAAAACTCTTAATAGTGTGCCAGGTAATTGGGGACAAGGCTTTTTACGATCATTACGATCATGATCACTAGGATAACCAAAAGTTTGTGTCAATTAAATCCCTCCTTAAGTAGTATTCAATATATCCTATGCTTGCTTCACCTTAAGGAGTTAACTGCTAAAATGTTACTAAAAACCTAAGCCGCTATTGTAAAGGGTTTCAAAGAAGTTTTAGATTAATTTTAATAACTATACTAAAAAAATGTAACCAAAATTATCTCTTAACTACCACTAGATTTCATTAAATTATTTAAACTTAGTTCATTAGGAGCAATAGTGATGAGATAGAATTAAGAATGAATAATACCAGAACTGAAACCGCTAAAGGTATTATTGCTCCTAAAAAAGTCCACTTAAGACTCCCTGTTTCTTTCTTAATGGTTAAAAGAGTTGTGGAACAGGGGTAATGAAGTAGAGAAAATAACATCACCGAAAGAGCGGTCATAAGAGTCCAGCCATTGTCTAATAATAATGTTTTTAGAGCTATTAAGCTATCTAACTCTAAAAGTGCTCCTTCAGCCAGATAACCCATAATCATAATTGGTAAAACAATTTCGTTAGCGGGCAGACCTAAAATAAAAGCTGTTAAAATTATACCATCAAGGCCAATCCCTCGAGCAAAGGGATCTATAGCCGTTGCCAAAGAGTTCAAGAGGCTACTATCCCCTAAATAAGTATTAGCAAGTAGCCAAATAATACCTCCAGCAGGAGCAGCCACCTTGACGGCCCGCCACAAAACAAAAACAGTGCGATCAAAGATTGATCTAATTATTATCTGACCTATTTGAGGCCTTCTATAAGGGGGCAGCTCTAGGGTGAAGGTGGAAGGCACCCCCCTCAATAGTGTTTTTGATAAAAGCCAAGAAACGATTAAGGTAACCATTATCCCAATCAATACTATGCCAACAATAACCAAAGGAGTTACAAGACTACTATAAGGGGCGGCTAGGGCCCCTCCCATAAAGATAGAGCTAATAACTATTAAAGTAGGAAACCTACCGTTACAAGGAACAAAATTATTGGTTAAAATAGCTATTAACCTTTCCCTTGGGGATTCAATTATTCTACAGGCTATTACTCCTGCCGCATTACAACCAAAACCCATGCTCATGGTTAAAGATTGTTTACCATGAGCCCCTGCTTTGCGGAAAAAGTTATCTAGATTAAAAGCTACTCG
The DNA here is from genome assembly GCA_012800195.1 of Clostridia bacterium. GTDB lineage: Bacteria > Bacillota > Peptococcia > Peptococcales > BICA1-8 > JAAZJU01. The sequence continues at coordinate 6,181 of JAAZJU010000225.1, read as the reverse complement.
CGGAAGAAAACCTAAGTCTTCCAGTAAAGTAAACAGAGGAAAGAATATAGCCATAGGAGGTAACATAACTGCTACTACCCAAGCGACACAACGATATACTCCAAGGACAAGAAACCCATGCAACCACTGAGGCATGCCCAGGAAATAAAAAAGAGTACTGATTTTCTCTTCTCCCCAAAATAAGATCTTAAATAACATTTGTGAGGGATAGTTGGCTCCTACAATAGTAATCCAAAATATAACGCCCAGGAGTAAAAGCATTATGGGATACCCAGTTATTCTGGATGTAAGAATATTATCAATCTTACCATCCCAATCAAGTTTTTTTGGAGGTTTAACTACTGTCCTTTTAGCAATGTTTTCTGCTTCTCGATAAATATTATCTACAATTTTTTCCCTTACTTCTTTCGAATACTTGCCCTTTGCTTCCTGAACTAGAGTTTCCAGTCTCCCACTAAGATCTGTATTTACTGAGCACATTTTTCTTCCACCCTATCTTCCTCTAATTCTTCTTGGGATAGGTAGTTTTTAATTCCCTCTAGCAACTCTTCATCACCTTCGATTAGTCTTAAGGCTACCCATCTTGAATTTAATCTCCCTTTTAAAAGAGCTTCTATTTGGGGCTGTAATTCTTGGATGGCTTCTTCAAGATCCTGATCATACGGGATAGGATTAGGATTACTAGTTATATTTCCTGTAGCTAATTCATATACCATGCTTATTAACTCATCCAGGCCCTGTTTACTTCGGGCTGAGGTGGGAATTACAGGAACGCCTAGTTCCGCAGCTAATAAATCCGTATTGACCTTTATTCCTTTTCTTTCAGCCTCATCCATTAAGTTTACACAAACTACAACCTTATCGGTGATTTCCAGAACTTGTAAGGCTAGATTTAAATTCCTTTCCAGACAAGTAGCGTCAGTAACCACAATAGTAGCATCAGGTTTGGCGAAACAAAGAAAGTCTCTGGCTACCACCTCATCAATGGAATTAGCCAACAAAGAATAGGTCCCCGGCAAATCTACCAGGGTGCATTTTTTACCCTTGATAATACAGGTTCCTTGGGCTTGAAGTACTGTTTTCCCTGGCCAGTTTCCTGTATGTTGGTTTAGACCGGTTAGGGCATTAAATATGGTGCTTTTCCCAGTATTGGGGTTGCCTGCCAAAGCAATGACCAAGCCATCTTTATCCTTTGTGATATTAAAGTTATCCTTTAACATACATTTTTTGCAGGATTTACACGAGTAACCCATCTTTTCGCCCCCTATTTAGGTCAAAACTTATTATGGGGAATTATTGAAATATGGCTGGCCTCATTGTTTCTTAGAGCAATAATAGTTCCCCTAACATAATAAGCAGTGGGATCTCCTGCAGGACTTTTCCTTAAGACCTCTATTTTACTGCCTGGTATGAAGCCCAGGTCCATTAATCTTCTTTTTGTTAAGCCAGTCAGGCCATTTTCTATCACAGTGCCAACGGTTCCAATTGGCATCTCCGATAAGGGCTTTTCGATAGCCATTAGTCCTCCCCCTTTCAAATACCCTTCATCCTAACATATGTTCCAGAGGAAATTTTGACACAGCTAAAACTCTTAAAAGCAGGTAAATTAATTATCTAGTCCTGATTTTTAGTTATGACTAATATTTTTAGCGCATATAGTTATATAAAGTTTTATAGGAGGACTTAAAAATGACAAAAAGAAAAGAGCAGTTTTACACTGCCCGAGGTTATGAAATTGCAGCTGGGGAAAATGCCTTGACTCCCAGTATGGAGGATTATTTAGAAATGATCTATCGTTTAAGTCGAGTCAATGGATACACCAGGGTTAATGACTTGGCGGAAAACCTCAATGTTCAACCTCCTTCAGTAACAAGGATGATCCAAAAATTATATGATAGATCTTTACTTGATTATGAGAAATATGGAATGATCCATTTAACTGATAAAGGTACAAAACTGGGAGAATATTTTTTGGATCGTCATAATATCCTGCGCGAGTTTTTAAGTTTATTGGGTGTAACCGATGATTTACAAAGAGATGTTGAAACTTTAGAGCATTATGTTAGTTATAATAATTTCAAAGTGATTTCCGCACTAGTAGCTTTTATGAAGGATAACCCCCACTTCCTACAAGAGTTTAAAAAGTATAGAAAAGACTTTCTTCAGATGGAGTTTGGGAAAGAATAAGTTTTACTTTATTTTAGCAGGAGGTTTGGGTCCATAATATTGATAATAGTGAACTTCAATATCTCCATTGAATAATTTTCTTTTTCTACTGGAATTTTGACCAAAGAGCCTCTCAAAATCAGGATGAGAGGTAATTATATACGAAGACCAACTTTCGTGACTCCTAAAGACCTTACCCATGGTGCGATAAAGACTCTCCACCTCTTTTTTATCACTCAATCTTTCACCATAAGGAGGATTACAGATAAATACTCCGTATTTTTTTGAGCTACGAAAGTCCTCTAGAGCCATCCTTTGAAAATGGATTTCCCCTTCTAAATCTGCCTCCCGAAGATTTCTTCTAGCCACCTTTAAAATCTCATCATCTATATCAGTCCCGATTATTTCTAACTTACGATCAAACTGAGCTAGGTCATGGGTTTCTTCTCTAGCCTCCCGCCAGGCTTGTCTAGGAATTACCTCCCAGCTTTCACTGGGAAAAGTTCTATTCATCCCTGGAGCAATATTTTTGCCTATTAAAGCAGCTTCTATAGGGATGGTTCCTGAACCACAGAGAGGATCTACTAAAACCCGATCAGGATTCCAATAAGATAATTGAATTAACGCTGCCGCCATGGTTTCCTTAATAGGAGCTGGACCAATCCAGTCTCGATATCCTCTTTTATGTAAGCCCGCTCCACTAGTATCCAAGGTTATGGTGGCTATATCCTTTAATAAAGCCACCTCTATTTTATAAAGCTCTCCTTTTTCTTCAAACCACTGGGTCTTGTAGTGTTGTTTTAGACTTTCTACAACTGCTTTTTTAACAATGGCCTGACAATCGGAAACACTAAAAAGAGTCGATTTAATGGACTTGCCTGTGACGGGGAACTGACCATCCTTAGGTATCCACTCAGCCCAAGGAAGAGCTTTAGTTTTTTCAAATAATTCATCAAAAGTGGTTGCCTTAAACTCGCCGATTAAAATTTTCACTCGATCGGCAGTACGTAACCATAGATTAGCCCGGGCTAAGCCCTTAAAATCACTTGTGAAGGTGACTTTACTATTATCTACCCGTACATCTTCGAATCCTAAGTTTTTGATTTCACGACCGACAACGGCTTCTAAACCAAAGGCTGCTGTAGCTATTAATGTAATTTTTGACATTGATTATCCTCTTTTCCTGACAAATTCTTTTTTATGTTATAAAAATTTTATAGAAATGAAAATGTTATACTGGAGTGAACATACGGAAAATCGGCTAAATATTCTTAGCGAAGCTGAGGAAATAAAAGCTAACGAGCAAACAGGAAGTTTGCGAGAGTGTGATTTGGGTCATGGACGACCCATTGAACACGGTTAGCTTTTATCCGAAGCAATATTCCCTGGGGACATTCCTGGCTTAAAAAACTAACATAAGCTTTGCAGGTGTGTCCCCTGACCTTGAACAATTCCGATTTGGAGTCCAGTGAGCGAAAGTATACATTTTCATAGAAATAACAAATAACATTTTCATTATGATAGTGATGCCATAAAGATATACATTTCACAGGCCATGTCTTGCACATATTTAGTATATCCAAAATTTGCTTTCTGACAAGAAAAACAGCTAATCAATCAAGCCTTGGGTCATCCATATGGCTACAGCTTGAGTTCTACTCTTAACATCCATTTTATCTAAAATATTTCGCACATGATTCTTGACAGTGTTTTCACTTATATATAGTGCTGCAGCTATTTCCCTATTATTCATACCTCGGGCCATAGCTTCTAGCACTTCTTTTTCTCTGGGGGTGATCTCTGGGTTTCTAGTGGAGTACTCTTGGCCATTAATCCTATAATTTTTCTTGCTGGCTGGAGTGGTTAGATGGTTTAGAATATTTCTATTGAGGGATTTAGCTAGAGGTATTTTTCCTAATAAAAGCTGGTTTAAAGCATTAATTATTTCTTTAGAACGCATATTTTTATTAAGGAAACCTTGGGCTCCTGCTCTTAGAGCCTCGGCTATGGTATCATCTCCTTCGTTAACAGTAAGAATCACCACAGTGGCTTGGGGGGTACTGGCAAGTATTTGTTGTGTTGTTTCGATGCCATTTAGCCCAGGCATATATAAATCCATTAAAATAATATCCGGCAAAAATTTTTTTGCCATAATACAGGCCTCTTCACCATTGCAGGCTTCACGGATTGTTTGAATACCAGCATCTTTGAGAATCCGATAAAGCCCTTCTCTAAATAAGCTATGGTCATCCACAATCAATACCTTACAGTCGGTTAAAGATTTGCCTTTACCAATCATTTAGCAGCCTCCTTTTTTACTGGAATATACAAGAGTACCTTGGTGCCCTTCCCCCTGGATGTCTCAATATCCAAGATTCCTTCTAAGATAGCTGCCCGCTTTTTCATTATTCTTATGCCTTGATGTAAAGAGGATAGAGTGTTTTCGTTCAACTTTTTTTCAAAACCTAGCCCATCATCTTCAATTTCCACTGAAATAAATTTGGGAGAAAATGAAAAATTAATGTGGACTTCTGTTGCTTTAGAGTGTCGTCTAACATTGGTCAAAGCTTCCTGAATGATTCTAATTACATGTAGTTGGTTTTCAAAAGTAGGATCAAATTTTTCCCCTGATACTTTGAGTTTGACTTTGATCTTGGTGAGCTTTTCAAATTCTCTAATATAATTTTCTAAGGCTGTAAAGAACCCAATATTTTCCGAAATATCAATCCTTAGTCCAATAATGGCCTCCCTAACATCACCATAGGATCTATCAATAACATCTCTCAATTGTTCTAATAAGTTTATACTATCCTCATCAATTCTATTATTCAGAATCCTTTCGTAAATGGTATCAATTCCTAACCCCAAATAGCTTAGGGTCTGAGCCAAGCCATCATGCATTTCCATAGCAATACGATCTCTTTCTTGCAAAATGGCTAAGCGTTGAGCCTCCTGATGATTGTAAGCATTTCTAATCCCAATCCCTAGATATATCCCCACATTGTTAAATAGAGCCCTATTTAACCATTGTTCAGGAAGTCTATCCCAGATTAGTATACATAGCCCATTGATCTGCCTTTGATTACTGTAGGCAGGAAAACAGATAAAAAAGTTATTGCCTGGTATATTTTCTAGAAACTTTGTTTTTTTATCTCCGCCTATGGGGCCCCAACTGATGGTATCCCAATCTTCTTCTGCCAAAAATCGGGGGATTTTCGCTATAGCCTTGATTTCCCCCTCTACCTTCGCTAATTTTAAAGAACTATCGTTTTTAACATAAATGATCCCACTGTGACAATTGGTGGCTTGGATAACCCTCCGTAAAAAATAGTTAAGTAGCTTATTGATTTCTAGAGATTGACTAATAGCTGTTGCTGCCGCATTTAAAAGAAAAAGTTGATCATTTTTAAATTCGATTTCCTTTTGTAAATCCTTGGCAGAGGTTATATCGTAATATAGCTCTACCCTCCCCAACAGATTTTTCTCTTCATCAAATACTGGACCACTAAAGCGGTGCAATATTCTTCGCCGTGGCAACTCTACCTCCACTTCATCATTGGAAATAATCTCTGGATTCTCGTAAAGCCAAAATAGTTTATCCTGAAACTCCTCAGGGTCCTTGACCCTCCATTTGATATCCCGGGTGATTGCCTCTCTTTTATCTTGATTTAGAATTAAAGAGGGAGTTACGCCAAAAAACTCTTCGAATTTTCGATTACACATTACTACTTTTAAATTACTATCCACCATAAGAATAGCAGCATCAACAGAATTTAAAATGGCCTTCAATAACTGAGATGAATCAAAACCCACAATAATCACCTCCATAATTTGACGGAAATAGATTGCCGTCTAACTAATATTAAACTTTTTCTTAAGAAATCCTTTTCTATTAATGGTTAGATGTAACTAGCTAGAAAGAGCTATTTTTTGTCTAAAAATACTAGTCATTTTAATTGTCTGAATAGTCTTAAAAATGACCTTTTTGGGTTCTGCCTTCTTTTCCCTATCTAAG
>JAAZJU010000224.1 GCA_012800195.1 Clostridia bacterium | reverse complement strand
TCCCAAAGCTCTGATTCTGAACCGGGACCTGTTATGGAGATGTTTTTCATATCTCTAACATAATCATCGGTTATGTGGACCTGGATGGCTTTTTCATTATCTAAATATCTGAAAACCCCATTATTAAAATCGGTGCCTGTTTCTTTAAAGAAAATACCTTCATGAAGAAAATCCTTGGTGTGACTAAAGCTTAAGCGATAGCCTTTTTGGTCTTGGACTAGGTAAGCCCGTACCCCCTTCTCAAAATAGCCTTCGCGATGTTCTAAATGCCGCGGTACAGAAACAATATGCAAATCAACAAAGGGTAATTCTTTTAATAGAAGATTGATTATGGAACCTTTAGTAATTTCCCTCCAGCGGCTCTGGGCACTTTGCCCAATAATAACCTGAGTAATATTTTTCTCCCGGACTACTTCGGCGATTACTTTAGTAATGGGACGTTTTTCATTATCTTTTATTATATATTCCTCAGCGTCGTACTCTTCGGCTAATTGCTTCCACTTTTCGATATAATCAGTTTTTTCTCCATCCATTTCTTCTAGAGGTAATTCATCGATAGTCAGAATATAGAGAGGACAATCTAACATACTGGCAAGTTTAAGTCCCCGGCGAATTAATCTTTCGCCATTAGGACCATAATATACACAGACCAAAATACTTTCATCCATATGAGCTTTAATTTTTTTCATTGGTAGTTTCCTCCAATTATTTTAGATATCTTGAATTTTTATCTCCTGAATTAGTATGGTATAATATCCCTAATCTATTTTCAATCCATCATCAGTAAAAATTTAGTTAATAAAGGGAGGCTTAAATTTGTCATTGTTACACTGGGTCATTTTTACCCCTTTTTTATTTGCGTTTATTGTGCCGTTTATCTATAAATATATTCGTCCTATACATACTGGATGGTTCGTTTTGCCAATACCTGCTGCTTTGTTTATTCTTGTGGCTAAGCATATCCCTCAGGTAGCCACCCAGGGGCAATTGAGAGAAACTATAGCCTGGATACCCTCTTTAGGTATAAATTTTGCGATAAATTTGGATGGCTTGTCTTTAATCTTTGGTTTGTTAATTCTGGGTATAGGTGCTTTAGTAGTTCTATATTCTATTTATTATTTATCTAAAGAGAAGGAAGCTCTCCATAATTTCTATGTCTATCTCTTGTTATTTATGGGTGCTATGTTGGGTGTGGTTTTTTCCGAAAATATAATTGCCCTATATATGTTTTGGGAACTAACCAGCATTGCTTCCTTTCTACTTATTGCTTATTGGTATCAAAGAAAGGGTTCCCGTTATGGTGCCCAAAAGGCTTTACTAATCACTTTTTTTGGTGGTTTGTGTATGTTAGCTGGTTTTCTCTTTCTAGGCAAAATAACTGGCACCTATCTTATTAGCGAAATAATTTTACAGGTAGGTCAAGTCAAGGGACATCCTGGATTTTTGCCAGCAATGGTTTTAATACTACTGGGTGCTTTCACCAAATCTGCTCAATTTCCCTTTCACATCTGGCTTCCTGATGCCATGGAAGCACCTACCCCCATCAGTGCTTATCTTCACTCAGCTACAATGGTCAAAGCAGGAATTTATATCATTGCTCGTTTCACCCCGGTTTTTGGTGGTGGCCAACAATGGTTTTGGCTGGTATCTGGGGTGGGGCTGATAACTCTCTTTTGGGGTTCCTTCTCTGCAGTTAGACAAGTAGATCTAAAATCCATGTTAGCTTATTCTACTATTAGTCAGTTAGGTATGATTGTCTGTTTGCTTGGCTTGGGTTCAGTGGCTTTGTATTATGGGCCCGGTGAAGGGGGGGCTTTCTATATTACTGCTATCTTGGCGGCAGTTTTTCATTTAATTAATCACTCTACATTTAAAGGATGTTTATTTATGGTTGTGGGGATTATTGACCATGAAACTGGAACCCGTGATATCCGTAGATTGGGTGGGCTGATGAGCTTAATGCCTATAACCTTTACTTTAGCAGTGATTGGTAGTTTTTCCATGGCTGGTCTACCACCTTTTAACGGTTTTCTGAGCAAGGAAATGTTTTTTACAGGGATACTCAAGGCCGCACAAATGGACATTTTTAATATGCAAACCTGGGGAATTTTGTTTCCAATAATAGGATGGTTAGCCAGTATTTTCACCTTTGTTTACTGTATGCTCCTGGTGTTTAAATCTTTTACAGGTAAATATTACCCCGAAAAATTGGAAAAAACACCTCATGAAGCACCTTGGGGCATGTTATTACCTCCTTTGGTGCTTGCCTCGTTAGTTGTTTTGTTTTTCTTTTTCCCCAATGTTTTGGCTAATTATTTGCTCCAACCAGCTTTAGTGGCTATTTTACCTGGGTTGGTAGGACTGAGTTCTGAAATTGAAATCATAGCGCCTTGGCATGGCTGGACTCCCGAACTCATAATGACTTTAGGTGTGATAGGAATTGGGATAGGGTTATTCCTTACTTTCAGGAGTTGGTCCAAGCTTTATACTTATCTACCCCAAAGATTTACCCTAAATATCCTTTATGATCAATTGTTGATAAAAACTGAGGATATTTCTAGGAAAATGACCAAAGGATATATGTCTGGTTTTATTCGGGACTATCTCTTGTATATTTTTTCATTTTTAGTAGTTACTGTGGGAGGAGCATTACTCTTTTTAGACAGTTTTGTTTATGACCCAACTGGTAACAGTACCATCAATAGCTATGAGATTGTTTTGGCGATAATTATGCTCGGTGCCGCTTTGATGGTTTTATTTGCCCAAGACAGGGTAGTAGCTATTATCGGTCTGGGTACAATGGGGTATGTAGTTGCGATGTTTTTTGTTGTATTTAGAGCTCCAGATTTAGCTCTTACTCAACTGGTAGTAGAAACTGTGACCACGGTAATGTTTTTATTATGTTTCTATTTTCTACCAAGACTGGAAAAGGAAAAGGTTAGTTCGAGTTTTCAGGCTATCAGAGTAGTAATATCCATGGGAGTAGGTGTGGTGGTAACAGCCTTAGCCTTATCTGCCCAGGGCAATCGCCTTTTTGAGCCTATTTCTTGGTTTTTTGAGAACTCCTATGAATTGGCTGGTGCTAATAATATTGTTAATGCTATTCTCGTTGATTTTAGGGGATTCGATACTATGCTGGAAATTTTAGTTTTCTGTATAGCAGGTCTGGGAGTTTATACTTTAATCAAATTGGGTTTAACCAGGAGGAAACAGGATGAAAGTAAATAATGTTATTTTACAAACTGTAACAAAGGTAGCTACATATATTATTTTGACTTTCGCTATTTATCTTTTTTTAGCTGGCCATCACAATCCTGGCGGGGGATTTATTGGTGGATTGGTTATTGCTTCTGCTGTGGCTTTATTGGTTTTGGTTTACGATGTAAAAACTTTAAAAGCTGTTTTCCCCTTTGATTTTAAAATCTTGGCGGCTGTAGGAGTTTTAATAGCTGTTGTCACAGGTATGGGTTCTTTTGTTTTTGGAAAACCCTTTTTAAGTCAAAGTTTTGGATATTTTAATCTCCCTATATTTGGAGAAACAGAGCTAGCTACGGCAGTTATCTTCGATGTTGGTGTAGCTTTAGCTGTTTTAGGTACAGCTCTTTCCATTATTTTTACCATAAGTGAGGATATATCTTTATGGAAACACTAATGTCTATAATTGTTGGTATCCTATTTGCTATAGGTATGTATCTAATTCTAAGTAAAAGTTTATTGAGGATAATTCTAGGTACCTCTGTTATAGCCCATGGTTCCCATCTTTTAATTATTACTATGGGAGGATTGAAAACTGGAGGTCCTGCTTTATTGGGAAAGCATTTCACAACTTTTGTGGATCCTATTCCCCAAGCCCTTATCCTCACCTCTATTGTCATTAATTTTGCTATAACTGCTTTTCTCTTGGTATTGGCCTATCGTTCTTATCAAGTAGTAGGCACAGAGAATATGGAGCGGCTGAGGGGTAATGATAATGAATAATTTTGTTGTTTTGCCATTGCTTATACCACTGTTGGCTGGCTTGTTTATGATTATTTTTAGGAAAAATACTATCTTGCAGAGATGGTTGAGCGTTATTTCCTTTGTTCTAACCACTCTTGTTGCTCTCTATCTTTTGAGGCAGGTGTTTAATCAGGGGATTCAAATAGTGAACCTGGGAGGCTGGCAGGCTCCTTTTGGTATTGTCTTTGTGGTGGATATGCTATCAGCATTGCTTCTCGTAACCACAGGTATTGTCAGCACTCTTTGTGTTTTGTATGCTTTTAATTCCATTGGTAAAGAAAGAGAAGGATTTTATTTTTACCCCTTATTGCAATTTCTGATTGTAGGGGTCAACGGTTCTTTTCTTACGGGAGATATTTTCAATCTCTTTGTTTGTTTTGAAGTAATGCTTCTTTCTTCTTATGTCTTACTTTCTCTAGGAGGAACGAAGCTTCAGTTAAAGGAAACTATTAAGTATGTTTTGATTAATACCCTTTCATCGACCCTATTCGTAGTAGCTATAGCTTATCTATATGCCGTTGTTGGTACCTTGAACATGGCCCATCTTTCCGTGCGAGTTGCTGAAGCAGGACAGACTGGTTTTCTGACTGTTGTGGCCATTTTCTTTTTGATTGTCTTTAGTCTAAAAGCTGCTCTTTTTCTCTATTTCTGGTTACCAGGAGCTTATAGCGCTCCACCCCCTGTCATTGCAGCTATTTTCGGGGCTCTTTTGACCAAAGTAGGTATTTATGCACTTTTCCGGATGTTTACTTTGATTTTTTATCATCAACCGGAGATTACCCATATACTTTTAGGAATTCTGGCAGCTTTGACTATGGTGTTGGGAGGTCTTGGAGCCATTGCTCAAAAGGATATTCGTTATATCTTGTCCTATAATGTAATTATAGGAGTGGGCTTTATTATTTCAGGACTGGCAATTTTTACCCCTAAGGCAGTAATTGGAGCGGTATACTATTTAATCCATGATATGGCCATGAAAGCTCTATTGTTTCTGTTGGGCGGAGCTATCATGACCATTGTGGGTAGTGGCAAATTAAAGGAAATGGGTGGCCTTATCCGTAACCATCCCTTATTAGGCTGGATGTTTTTAATTGCTACTTTATCTCTAGCTGGTATTCCTCCCCTCAGCGGTTTTGTGGGGAAGGTTTTAATAATTGAAGAAGGTTTGGCTAAGGGTGGGACTAATGCCAGTTTTTATTGGTTAGCTGCTCTTGGTTTATTCTCTAGCTTCTTAGTGCTCTATTCATTGCTAAAGATTTTTATCAATGGTTTTTGGGGGGAAACCCTCTTAAGTGAAGATATGGAAAAAGGAAGTACCAAGGGATTATTATTGCCCTGTGCTCTTTTAGTTGCTATAGGTATTTTCTTAGGGGTGGGGGCAGAATGGATTTATCCCTATATAGAACAAGCGGCTACCAGTATGCTAAATCCCAATATCTATATTGAGGCTGTTTTGGGAGAGGTGATCTAAATGTCAGTCCAACTTTTGTTAAACATTTTTATTGCATTTTTGTGGATGCTGCTTGCTGATGAATGGGGAAGTCTAAATTTCATAATGGGGTACTTGGTGGGCTTAGGTCTGATTTTTATTATGAGGCGCTTCTTTACCACAGAATTTTACATGGTCAAACTACTAGCCATGGCTAAATTACTAGGAGTTTTTATCAGAGAACTAATATCTTCTAGTGTTTTTGTTATCAAGCAAGTGCTTAGTCCCCAAATGACCTTTGAGCCGGGTATTTTTCAATTGGAAACAAAATTAGAGGGAGATTGGGAAGTTACCGCTTTATCTCTGTTAATTACTTTAACACCAGGTTCAGTGGCCATGGAGGTTGCCCCAGGAGGTAAACTTCTTTATATCCATGCTATGGATATGCCTAGTGCCCAGAGTACAGTCGTCAAAACGATATATGCCTTTGAAAAGGCAATTATGGGGGTGACCCGGAATGTTTAATCTACTACTATTGGGAGCATTATTTGTTTTTGCTGTGGCCATTGCTCTTTTCCTGTATAGGGTTTGTAAAGGACCGTCCATACCAGATCGAATTATTGCCATGGATGCTATTGGAGTTAGTCTAATTGCCATGATGGCAATTTTATCAATTTTATTAAAAACTGATGCTTTTTTCGAAGTTATTTTGCTTTTTGGTATTTTATCTTTTATTGGTACGGTGTCTTTTGCCAAATTCATCGAGAGGGGAGTTTTGGTGGACTATGATCGTAATAGGTGAAGTTTTAGCGGCAGTCTTTATTGTTTTAGGAACAGTGGTCAATTTGTTAAGTGCTATAGGGACGCTGCGTTTTCCTGATGTTTATACTCGGTCCCATGCGGCATCTAAGAGTAGTGCAGTAGGGGTTTTATGTGTTTTATTAGGAACATTTCTTTATTTTGCCACTGCACATGGGTATATTAGTATCCGTTTGATATTGGGGATCTTTTTTGTTTTCCTAACAGCCCCTGTTGCTGCCCATGCAGTTTGCCGTGCTGCTTACCGTTCTGGTGTTAAGTTAGCTGGGGATAATCCTCGAGATGATTTAAAAAATGTTATCTTTATCAATAAGGAAAGCACTTCAGATATGCAGTGAATACAGCTTATTAGTTCAAGAAAGTTAATGTTGGAGGTTGAGACTTTATGATTGATCCTGTTGCGTTGCGAATTGGGCCATTAGCAATCAGATGGTATGGAATATTAATATCCACAGCCCTTTTAATTGGAGTTCTTCTAGCTCTCAGGGAGATTAGAAGACGGGGCATTGATGAGGATAAATTTATGAATATCATCCTTGTTGCTATTCCCGCTGCATTTTTAGGTGCTCGCCTATATTATGTCCTTTTTAGTGGACATCTGGACTATTATTTGGCCAATCCTGGGGAGATTTTAGCAGTTTGGCATGGTGGTTTAGCAATTCATGGGGGTGTAATCGGTGGTTTTTTAGCAGGGGGGCTAATGGTTTGGCGTTATAACATGCCTTTTTGGACATTAGGTGATATTGTAGCTCCTAGTTTGATTTTAGGTCAGGCTATAGGTAGATGGGGTAATTTTTTTAACCAAGAGGCCTATGGTTATGAGGTAGACCCGGAAGTGATCCCCTGGGCAATGTGGATTGATGGAGCATACCGGCACCCTACTTTTCTTTATGAATCTCTTTGGAATTTATTGATTTTTGGGTTTTTACTCTGGTTGAGAAGGCATCCCAAAATCAAAGAAGGGGAGGTACTTTTAAGTTATTTTGTTCTTTATTCCACTGGAAGGTTTTTCATTGAAGGACTGAGAACGGATAGCTTAATGCTTGGCCCCTTTAGAATTGCTCAGTTAATTAGTTTAACTTTTATTCTTTGTGCTCTTGCCTTAATCTGGTACCGGCGAAGAGAAGAAAAGTCTAAAATTTATAGATGATGATTAGGGTTTTAGCAAAATCTTAACTGGAAAAGTTAAAGATTTTGCTTTTTTTTGTGTAATAAATTCCGTACATGCTGGATATGATTTATTGATATTTAGAAAAGGTGGGAGGAAAAATGAATAGAAAGTCTTTAGCATTAATTGTAATGAGCATCCTAATTATAGTTTCAGTAACCGGCTGTGGTTTACTGGACAAAATGCTATCAATTAAAGAGGATTTTCAAAAGGAGAAAAAAGTTGAAGAGAATAGTAGTGGAGAACCAAGGTTAGAACTGGATGAAATAATTATCGATACACCAGATTTAGAGGAACCTGTAATTGTTAGTCCACCAGCAGAAACAAAGGATGTTATTTTATATTTCGTTTCCGCCGATGGCAAAAATCTCGTAGAAGTAGAGCATAAAATCGGCAAGGTTGAAGGAGTTGCCAGGGCAACTATAAATGCTTTATTAGAAGGACCTGATTTCCAAAGCGGCCTTTTACCCAGTGTACCAGTAGGAACAAGATTATTAGATATCAATGTCAAAGATGATGGGTTATGTATTGTGGACTTTAGTAGTGACATTATAGCCAATATGTCTGGCGGTGCCGAAGGAGAAAAATTGGCAGTGTATGCCATCACCAATACCCTTTGCCAATTTCCAACGGTAGACAGAGTAGAGTTTAGAGTAGAGGGCCAAAGAATGGATTCCCTGTTAGGTTATACTAACCTAGAACCAGCAGTAACCGCTGATGCCAGTTTAGTGATTAACTGAAAAAATTTTTCTAGAGTGTAGCAGCTATCTTGGGATAGCTACTACACTTTTTTTATACTTTTCTAGAGTCCCAGGTGAGAAATAGGACCCAATACACCCTCATAATAATCTGTAGAAAATCGTACTATTATAATGAATATTGACAAATATTAATTGCATTACAATACTTTACCAAAAACTTTGGAAAGGATTTCATTTAAGAAAGTCGAATTAAGTCATAAAATAGCATTAAGACCACATTTATCAAAGATAAGAAGTATCTACCTTACTATCGTTAAACAGTTTCGGGAAGGGGGTGAACAGTAAAAAATGACACAAAAGAATAGAAGATTTTACATATTTAGTATTTTACTGATTCTCTTTGGTTTTAGTCTTATCCTTGCAGGGCAAGTATTTGCTCAAGATCATATAGGCAAAATTAATACCGCTAAGGCCAATGTACGGCAAGGAGCAGGGACAAGCTATCCTCTAGCCTTTCAACTTTCCGAAAATCAACAGGTTACCATTAAAGAAAGCAAGGAAGGTTGGTTACTGGTAGAAACCAACAAGGGTAAGGGTTGGATAGCAGCTTGGCTAGTAGATGCACCCACTTTACCCGATTCAGGACGAGAGGTTTTAGTAACTGGCGATGTAGTAAATATTCGGAAGGAACCCAGTACTCAATCGGCCAGGGTAACCCAGGTTAAGAAGGGCGATAAGCTGGAGATCATCGGCCAAGAAGGAGAATGGTATGAAATAAATACCAAAAATGGTCAAAGGGGATGGGTTGCAGGTTGGTTAGTTTCTTTTAAAACGTCTAGCAACACACCTAGTAATACACCGAACCCAACTCCCAATACGCC
>JAAZJU010000223.1 GCA_012800195.1 Clostridia bacterium | reverse complement strand
TGTTTCCCATATTTATCAATTATAAAATCTTGAGCTTCCTTTTGAGCAGTTTCTGCAATCCGAGTAGAATCAGTTCTGATATAGGTTATTAAACCTATGCTCTCCTTACCTATTTCGATACCTTCATATAATTGTTGAGCAATACTCATAGTCTTTTTAGCAGTAAAATTAATTTTTCGGTAGGCATCTTGTTGTAAACTACTAGTAGTAAAGGGAGGTGCTGGATTTCTTTTCCTTTTTCTTTTTTTAACATCCTTTACTACAAAAGGCTTGCCCTCAATCTCCTTAATAATTTTATCAATTTCATTGCTATTAGTTATATTAATTTTTTTACCAGATTTTTTAGCTAGCTTTGCCTCTAATATCTTCTTTTCAGAAGTATTTAATAGGGCTGTTAAGGACCAGTATTCTTCAGGAATAAATTTATTTATTTCCTCTTCCCTATCGATGATAATCCTCAAGGTTACCGATTGGACTCTTCCTGCACTTAATCCTTTTTTGATTTTTCTCCAAAGTAAAGGGCTTAATTTATAACCCACTAATCTATCCAACACCCGCCGTGCCTGTTGAGCTTCTACTCTATTATTATCAATACTCCTAGGGTTTTTTACCGCTTCTTTAATTGTCTCTTTAGTTATTTCATTAAACACGATGCGGCATTTAGTATCCTCGTCTATATTTAAAGCTTGCATTAAATGCCAGGCAATAGCTTCCCCTTCTCGGTCAGGGTCAGAAGCCAATAAGACATTGTCAGCTTTTTTAGCTGCGCTTTTTAATTCTTTTAAAATTTCTCCTTTTCCACGGATAGTTATGTATTTTAACTCAAAATCATTGTCAACATCAACTCCCAGTTGACTTTTGGGCAAATCTCGGACATGCCCAACAGATGCTTTCACTGTATATTTTTTTCCTAGGAATTTCCCTATAGTCTTAGCTTTGGCAGGAGACTCCACTATAACCAATGTGTTGCTCATAGATTCACCTCAATTTACTGTCATGAATTTCCTTCCAGGTACTTGAACCACAAGACCCTTTATTTCTAGAAGACTTAATGTTGCTATAACTTCACCAAAGGGCATTTGGGTTTCTTTAACAATATCGTCAATAAATATTGGTTCAACTCCCAATATTTTTAATATGGCTTCCTCCTTTTGATTAAGATTATGAACTTTTTTGTCTTCGAATTCAAAGAACTTTAGCTGACCAAATTCTTCAAAAATATCGTTTATATCAGCGACAAGCTTTGCTCCTTCCTTTAACAATTTATGAGGTCCCTTAGACATAGGACTACTAATAGGTCCAGGTACAGCAAAAACTTCTTTACCTTGTTCTAAGGCAAATTCGGCAGTAATTAAGGAGCCGCTCTTTTCTCCTGCTTCAACGATTACTACACCATCAGAAAGTCCACTTATAATCCGATTTCTAATGGGGAAATTAATTTTTAGAGGTTGAGTATCCAAGGGGAATTCAGAAAGGATACAACCATTACCACAATCAACAATTTTTTTATATATACTAATGTTTTCCCGGGGATAAACTACATTAACTCCACTACCTAATACTGCTATGGTTCCCCCTTTTCCTTCTACAGCTCCTAAGTGACCAAAGGCATCAATGCCTCTAGCCAAACCAGAAATCACTTGCACATCCTCTTGACTTAACTGATAGCCTAGATTTTGGGCAATCTTTTTCCCGTAAGGAGTAGCTTTTCTAGCTCCTACTATAGCGATTGCAAGATTTTTCTCAGGTATACTACCTCTAATATAAAGTAAAGCAGGTGGATATGGGATTTTTCTTAATCTTTCAGGATATTCCTTATGAAGAATGGAAATGATTTTTATATTTGCCTTTAAAATCTTTTCCTTTTCAATTTTATAAGATAATTTTTCCCTTTTAAGAATAAAATCATATGCCATTTCCTGGGAAATTGTTGGAAATCTTGTTTTTATTTCTTGAAGGGACAAATGCCAAAATTCTTCCCCAGAAATATTCTGTATAAGATATTTAAGGAGAGAATTGCATTTTACACCCCATATCTTGTGAACCATCGACCAGTAAATAAAATCTTCCATAGTTACCCCTTATAAATATAAAATTATACCAATCCACTTTCTGGATTTAATTTAAAAATCCTGCTTATTTTCAAAAAGTATATCTACAAAGGGAGTAAAGTCTTGTTTTTCTTTAAAAACTGGTGCAAACAGATCACCTTTTTCATCTAATCTTCTTTTGATAGTAAAGATATTAAAATCTTTATGATTAACTCCCTTCTCTATTTCCTTCCAGCTTAAGGGTGTAGATACAGGAGCATTTTCTGTAGGTCTAACACTATATACAGAGGCCATAGTTTTACCATAACCATTTTGGAGATAATCTAGATATACCTTTCCTCTTCTTTTCTCTTTTATCAACTCCATGGTTACTAAGCCAGGGAAAGCATCTACTAAATAAATACATAGATTTTTTAAAACTTCCTTAATAATACTAAAGGGATATTGGGGGAAAATAGGAACATAAATATGCAAACCTTCGTTACCCGAGGTTTTAGGGAAACCTTTTAAATTAGCCGCTTCTAAGAGCTTTTTTATTTTAAAGGCAACCTCAAGAGTATGGACAAACATAGCTGGAGGTTCAGGATCCAAATCAAAAACAAGTATATCAGGATATTGGGGATTTGGAATACTGGACAACCAAGGATGTAATTCAATACAACCCAAGTTAATACACCAGATTAAGGTATCTATATTATCAACTACAATCATAGTTTTTTCTTCTATGGTAATTTTGTTAATCCACTCTGGGGCATAATTAGGGCATTCCTTTTGATAAAAAAACTCCCCTCTAATACCATCGGGGTATCTTTTCATAACCAGCGGTCGGCTTTTTAAATGGGGTAAAAGATATTCGTGTATATCTAAATAATATTTAATTAAGTCCCCTTTAGTAATATTCTCTTCCTGCCAAAAAACCTTCTCCAAATTGCTTAGCTTCTGTTCGTATTTATCAACCCGTACCAACATTTAATCAACCCTTCTTTAAACATTATTATATTTATTATTACCTAAAGCAATTTATATTTTTAGGATAAATCCTCCTAAGGGGAAATAAGGATGATTTGTTGATATCTTTACGAAATTTTTAAGCTAGTGTTAACAATAATTTTTATAAAACAAAACAAATAACCCTGTAAACAGGGTTATTAGGTGGTTGTATATCTATTAACCTTAAATAATCAGATCTTCACCAACTTGTAATACTCGGCAATTAAAGCCCAGGTCCTCTACCTTATCTTTAAATTTATTAGGGTCCTGTTTAATTACCTCAAAAGTGTCATAATGCATTGGAACAACTATATTAGGCTTTAACATTTTAACTGCCTCTACAGCATCGTCAATTCCCATCACAAAATTATCTCCAATGGGTAATAAAGCTGCATCTATTTGATTGAGTCTACCAATAAGCTCCATGTCACCAAATAAACCAGTATCTCCAGCATGGTAAATAGTCTTTTCTTCCATAGTTAATAAAAATCCACAGGGATTGCCTGTATATTGGATAGTTTTATCGTCAATAACCGCAGAACCATGTAAGGCCTGAGTGAGTTTTACTTTGCCAAAATCAAATTGATATGCACCACCAATATGCATTGGATGTACATTCTCTACTCCTTGCATTTGACAATATACAGCTAGTTCATTAGGAGCTATTACCAAGGCACCAGTTCTTTTAGCAATAGAAATCGCGTCTCCTAAATGATCCCCATGACCATGGGTAAGAAGAATAACATCTGGTTTTAATTCCTGAGCATCAACTTTAGCTAAAGGGTTACCAGTAATAAAAGGATCAATAAGTACGGATTTGCCTTCTGCCTCAATGGTAAAACAAGAATGTCCATGAAAGATAATTTTCATTCTACCCCTCCCTGCCTCCTTGCTTTTTTTCCATTATAAACAAAAGAATTTAATTGGTCAACATTACCATATTACTGAATTAAGTAAAGCCCTGTTTTTCTATGTACTACCTGTCTTGTCCCTCTTTATTTTCTTCAATTACATTATTTAAAGTCTCTTTCCATTCTTGAAAAACCTTTTGTTTTCTTAATAACTTTTCTTTTCGAACAAATTCCTCTATAAAATATAGTTGATTTGTTTCTAACTGCTTGATTTGTTCTTTTATTTTATCAAGCTGTTCATCCTCATAAATCAACTTAATTAGCACTCTACCCCGCTCCTTTACAAAAAATAATAATTCTAATTCCATTTCGATAAAAAAAGCAAAAAACCTTTAGGAAATATCAGGTATTCCTAGTCCCAGTTCCAAATATGGGCACTCATAATGTACCCACTTATTAAGCCACTTTTTTTGTTTGCGATTGAACTTAATTGAAAAAAAGAACACCGGAGTAAAACTCCGGTTAAACAGTCTCAGCATATTTTTTGTATTTAGCATATTTATCCCTCTCACTCTTTTTTAAGAATTTTTTTCTTAATCTTAAAGTTTTTGGGGTTATTTCTAAGAGTTCATCATCATCTAAATAAGCTAAAGAATGTTCCAAAACTAGGGGATGATGAGCTTTTAATTTTACTGTTTCCTCTTTTGTTGAAGATCTAATATTGGTTGCTGCTTTTTCCTTACAAATATTTACTGTTAAATCCTGTTCCTTTGAATTTTCACCAACAATCATACCTTCATACACTTCAGTGCCTGGGTCAATAAATAATGTTCCCCGTTCTTCGGCAGCCAAAAGACCGTAGGTACTTGCCCTGCCATTTTCATGGGCTATTAACACACCATTTCTTCTGCCACCTATGTCTCCCTTATAGGGACCATACTTATCAAAACTATGATTTAAGATACCATAGCCCTTGGTATCAGTAAGAAACTCTGTCCTAAACCCTACCAATCCCCTGGCTGGTATAGAATATTCCAAGCGTACTTGACCATTAGAGTTAATCATGTTGATTAACTCACCTTTTCTGGCCCCTAGTTTTTCCATTACAGCTCCAGTATAATCTTCGGGGACATCAATAATGGCGTACTCATAAGGTTCTTGAATAACACCCTCTATTTCTTTAAGAATTACATTGGGTTTTGAAACCTGAAATTCTGCCCCTTCCCGTCTCATGTTTTCAATTAAAATTGCTAAATGGAGCTCGCCTCTGCCAGACACAAGGAAAACCTCTGGGTTTTCTGTTTCTTCCACCTTTAATGAAACATCGGTTTCCGTTTCCTTCATTAAACGTGCCCTTAATTTTCTAGAGGTTAAAGGCTCCCCTTCTTTTCCTGCAAAAGGAGAGTTATTCACCATAAAACTCATTTGAAGAGTGGGTTCATCAATTTTAAGTAAAGGCAAGGCTTCTGGTCGATCCAGACTGCAAATAGTTTCACCTACATTAATATCATCTAGTCCAGCAATGGCCACAATATCCCCTACTATGGCCTTTGCAATTTCAACTCTTTTTAAGCCTTGAAATCCAAATAGTTTACTAATACGATAATTAACTTGGCTTCCATCCCTTTTTAAGACCGCTATTTGCTGATTGTTGTTTATGGAACCTCTGTTAATACAGCCGATAGCTATTCTTCCTATATAGTCATTGTAATCTAAAAGGGAAACTTGCATTTGTAACGGACCGTCCAACTCACCTTTAGGAGCTGGTATGAATTTTACAATAGTTTCAAATAAAGGTTCAAAGGAATCCCCCATCTGATCTTTATCCAAACTGGCTCTCCCTTGAATACCAGAAGCATAAATCACTGGAAAATCTAACTGATCCTCATTAGCACCCAAGTCAATAAAAAGGTCTAATACCTCATCAATAACTTCCTCAGGTCGAGCATTGGGCCTATCCATTTTATTAATAACCACCACTGGTATTAATTTTTCCTCCAGGGCTCTTTTTAGTACAAATCTAGTTTGAGGCATACAACCTTCAAAGGCATCTACAACCAAAAGCACCCCATCAACCATTTTCATGATTCGTTCAACTTCTCCACCGAAATCAGCATGTCCCGGGGTATCAATAATATTTATATTGAAATCTTTATACTTAATAGATGTGTTTTTAGCTAAAATTGTAATGCCTCTTTCTCTTTCTAAATCATTAGAGTCCATTACCCGCTCTACCACCTGTTCATGAGCTTTAAACACACCAGTTTGTTCTAACATCTTATCAACTAATGTTGTTTTTCCATGATCAACATGGGCTATAATAGCAATATTTCTGACATCATTTCTACTCAAATTTTTTCCTCCTTCAAAAAACTTACCGTACAATTTTATTCTTTTTGTAGCAATAATACAAGTAAAATATTTAACCCAAGCTCCTTTCCATGCCTCCTAGATCAATATCTCGAGGATCAATCCTAATACATTTTTCTAAGGCTAAATATCCTTTAAATAGAAGCTACCCATTAAAGAAACAAAAAATTCCATACAGAATTAAAAGTGCTTTTTAATTAAAACATGACCACCTACTAAGCAGGTGGTCATGTTTTTCTTGCTTTAATTAGTAAAATTTTCTTTGGTATCCATAATTCATCTTTCTATATTTGTGGATAAGATAATTTAATCTATTCCCATATATGTCGATCTAGGGCTCTATACTGGATCGCTTCCGCTAAATGATACAGTTTGATATTTTCGGAGCCCTCTAAATCAGCAATCGTGCGAGCAACTTTTAAAATACGATCATGGGCCCTGGCACTTAAACCTAGCTTAATAAAGGCATCCTTTAATAAGCTTTTACTTTCTTTATCTAACTTACAGTATTTTTTTATATAGGAGGCTTTCATATTAGCGTTATTTGAAAAAACATCCTGGTATCTTTCCAATTGAATTTGTCTAGCTTTTTCAACTCTTTTTCGTACCGTATAAGAATCTTCCTCTTCCCCTTCCCGTTGTAATTCGTTAAAATCCACACGGGAAATTTCTATCTGCAAGTCTACTCGATCCAACAAGGGCCCACTAATTTTATTTCGATACTTTTGGGCTTGATAGGGGGTACAGGTGCATTCTTTTATCGTATCACCGTGAAAACCACAGGGACAGGGATTCATGGCAGAAATTAAAATGAACTCTGCTGGATAGGTTAGTTGGGCAGCTACCCTGGAGACAGTTACTTTTCCCTCTTCCAAGGGTTCTCGTAAAGTTTCTAAAACATCTTTGGAGTATTCCGGTAGTTCATCCATAAATAAGACACCATGATGGCTCAGACTAACCTCCCCAGGCCTAGGCATCCTGCCCCCGCCAATAATACTTGCAGCTGAAGCACTATGGTGAGGAGCTCTGAAGGGTCTTTGAGTAATTAGAGGTTGATCCGCGGATAGAAGTCCAGAAATACTATATATTTTAGTTATTTCTAAAGCTTCCTTTAAGGTTAAAGAAGGCAAGATCCCAGAAAGACATCTAGCTAACATGGTTTTACCAGAACCTGGGGGGCCTACCATTAGCATATTATGTCCCCCTGCAGCTGCTATTTCCAAGGCTCTTTTAGCTTCACCTTGACCCTTTACATCCTTAAGGTCATACTTTAAAGGGATTTCCCTAGCTAAAAGTTCTTCTATCCTGGGAGCCTTAATAGGTTGAAACTTTTCTTCTTCCCTTAAAAAATCAACTACATCCTTTAAAGACGAAAAGCCATAACAGGGGCTTCCCCCCATAGCACCTTCTAGGCCATTATCCACGGGAACCAGCAAAATTTTGTTTTCTTTAGCAATATTTAAGGAAATAGGTAAAACCCCATTAACTTTTCTTAAATTACCTTCTAAGCCCAATTCCCCTACCACAATTTTATTTTCTAAGGCTGATAATTCGATTTGGTTGGTAGCAGCTAAAATAGCCAAGGCTATAGGCAAATCAAAACTAGGCCCCTCTTTTTTAATATGGGCAGGGGCCAAATTTACTACAATTCTTCTCGGAGGAAAATTAAATCCGGAATTTTTGATAGCCGTTCTAACTCGTTCCTTGCTTTCTTTAACAGCTGTATCAGGCAAACCCACTATGTCCCAGGAAGGTAATCCTCCAGCTGCATCTACCTCAATATCAATCTCATATACAGATAATCCGATAATACTACAGCTTTTAACCTTAGCTAGCATAATTTCCCCCAAAATAAGGAATTTTATAATAATGTTATACAAAAAAATACAAATTCCTGCCTATTCCGTAAAAAGAGCATACAAAAAGAGGGTTAATGTATTTAACCATTAACCCTCTTAGTAAAATAGAAATAATTATCTTTTTGTGATACCTAATGGTTTTCCAGTAGGCATAATTACTCTACCAAAGAAATTGTTTAATAGAGTAGC
Organism: Clostridia bacterium; assembly: GCA_012800195.1. GTDB lineage: Bacteria > Bacillota > Peptococcia > Peptococcales > BICA1-8 > JAAZJU01. The sequence continues at coordinate 5,019 of JAAZJU010000223.1, read as the reverse complement.
TCCAGCACCATAGAAACCTAACATGGAAATTACTAATTCACTATATGCACCAAGATTGTGAGCAAATTCAGGCATAATTCCAAAGGAACCCATGGCTAAACCAATAAACAAGAAATTAATAAGGAAAATAATTAAGAATAAGACCTTATTTAGCTCAGCAGCTACAACAGTTAAGAAAAGTGAAAGAATTAAATAGGCAATGAATACAAATCCTAATTGTTTACCATCAACTGCAGCAGCTAAGTTCTCACCAAAAACTCCTGCACCAATAAGCCAGGAAAAGGCCATTGATACCCAGAATAAGCCATAGGCAGCAAAAGCTGTAGTACCAAAAAGATTTTCCCTTTTAGCGTCTTCCACACATGCAAATAATTGGGCACATCCACCTAAAAAGAATGCCCAAGGTATTAAATAAGAATTACCACTAGTAATACCAAGTTTTTGAGATGAAGCTACTAAGGTAACAAGAGCTAAACCAAATAAACCTACTGAAGAAGGATCAGTATTTATTAATTTAACCTTTCTTAATTCACTACTCATTTTACGCCTCCTAAAATTGAATTAGTTTTTGATAATTTTTTATGTAAGTAATCTCCCTCCCCCTTATTTACACCCCCTAATTCCTATATAGAAAAAAACTAGTACAAAAAAACCTGTTGCTGAGGATATTCTGTACTAGTTTATTTCGACTCTTTTCGCAAGAACCCGTTTATTCTATTCAACAATTGTTTCGGAAATCCTTCTTATTTTATAAAAAAATGTTTGAATTAAGAAGCAATAATATAATAAGATGGACAGGATAAAAAGCATAGAACCACAGTTTGCTAACATTTATCCTAATATTAATTTTAAAGTATAAAATCAAAAAAACAGCTAGAATACTATACATTTGCAGAAAGGAATTATACCACAAACAGTATGTAATGTTTAACAATCCCTGCCCTGCTATAAACATGGTATTTCTTTGGTTAAAGACAAATAATACTAAAATCGTAAATACTCCGTATATTCCATAGTCAAAATCTATAAACAGAGATAAAAAAGGAAAAAGCATACCTAAAGCAGGGTTTATCCGCTCATAAACAGTAATAGCAATTAAACCTATTAATAAAGTAAAAAAAATATTTAGTGTTTTTGTTGTAAATAAAAGGCTATAAGGAACCTGAGAAATAATCCCCACCAATAAAAGTCGTAAGAGATATTTTCTAAGATTCTTAGTATTTTTATATCCCACACCTATTTGGTAGGCAAAAATTGGGAAGGCTATTCTCCCGATTATCCTGAAAAGAGTAACCTGAGGATAAAAAACAGCACCAATATGATCGATTAACATGGTGAATAGTCCTATAATTTTTAGAAAATCAGAGTTATTATTCAATGAGATTTTCCTCTTTCAATTTATTTAATACTATCCAATCAGTGGGGAAAGCAATTTTTTCTTCTTCAATATCCCTAAAATTAAAAAACTGGACCTCATCCAAATCATCCCCCGCTTTCATAGTACCATCTACTTCATTTACTAAAAACCAAATCCCAACCGTATGTTGTTCAGGATTGTGAAAATTAGAAAGAGCTGTATACACAGATTTAGGAGTAATAATCAGACCTGTTTCTTCATAAAACTCTCGTTTAATGGCAGAGTAGATGTCCTCATCCCATTCTACATAGCCACAAGGAATACACCACTTGCCTTTGTAGCTGATGTTTCTTTTACCCAATAATATCTTTTTATCTTTAATTAGGATAGCTGCCACTCCCACAATGGGGTTTTGATAAAATATAAAACCACAACCTTGGCAAAGGGGCTTATTCTTATCCTGCTGTTCATTTAGAGTAAGTTTAGAACCACATTTAGGGCAAAAATGATAACGCATTTAAAAGACCTCTTTTTCTTTAATTAATTATTATTCACCCTTATATTATAATAAGGAAACAATTTGATAAAGTGAAACTTAGTTCAGATGAAACTCTTTTATCATCTGAACTTTAGTTGAACTTATCCAGGGACTCTACAACTCTTACTCCTGCTATTGCCCTGACTATGAAAAAAAATTTAAAATTTCTGAATATTTACTCTTGACACCACCTATTCCGCTCTTTATAATGCTAATAAGTTTATTTAATTAATGGTAGATAGGTTAGATGGTAGGCATTAATGTATATTTTTAATTCAGACAACACAAATTATAGAACGGTAGAATGGTAGGAGGTGTTTATAGAGAGAGATTCTAACACCCTAAGGGGTGTTTTTTATTACCAAAAATTAGGAGGGACTAAAGTGAACTACAAGTTTAAATATGGAAACGATTATTTAAGTATTCCCCTCAATACCAAAGCCGCGGAACTTATATATGGTGAAATATCCCCTATAACTGACATTGAAAAAGAGATAAATCATTGTTTAGATAATCCTATTGCCAGTCAGCCCTTTGATGAAATATTCAGAAGGGGAGATAAAGTAGTTATCGTAACCAGTGATATAACTCGACTTTGGATTAAACTTGATACCTTTTTACCTATTGTTATCAAACGATTAAATAATTTAGGAATTACTGATCAAGATATAGTTATTTTGATGGCCACCGGCACCCATCGGAGTCAAACCCCTGAAGAACATGAACGAATTGTCGGAAAGGAAATTTATAAGCGTATCAAAGTCATAGACCATGACTGCGATAATTCAGAAATGGTTTATGTAGGGGAAACCCCTAGGGGAACCAAAGTTACAGTAAACAAACTTGTGATAGATAGAAAGGTTATTTTAACCGGTGGAATAGTTCATCATCTGATGTCAGGTTTTGGTGGCGGAAGAAAATCAATTGTGCCAGGAGTAGCCAGTAGAGAAACCATAGCTCAAAACCATCTCCATGCTTTAGACCCTAATGCTGAGCGCTCCAATCCACTGATTGGAGTAGGTAAAACTTTCAATAATCCTTTACACCTGGATATGGTTGATTGTTGTCGTTTAGTTGGGCCAGATTTTCTATTAAATGTAGTCACTGATCCCAAGGGAAATCTTGCAAAGTTTGTTGCAGGTCATTGGTTAAAAGCCTGGGAAGCTGGATGTAATTGGGCTGATGAAAAGTTTGGAATACCTATTGAAAAACAAGGGGATTTAGTTATAGCTAGCTGTGGTGGTTATCCTAAGGATATGAACCTTTATCAAAGTACAAAAGCCCTTTTTAATGCCGCCTTAGCAGTAAAACCTGGAGGGACTATTCTTCTGTTGGCTCAATGTCCTGAGGGTGCTGGAGCTGATGAATACTTTGGCTGGATTAAACCCTTAATTGCGAAAACCTTAGATCAAGAACTAAGGAAATCTTTTACTATCCCTGGTTATGTCTTTTATGCCACTGTGGAAATAGCCAAAAGAAATAAAGTGGTTTTACTGTCCACTATAGATCCAGAGTTATTAAAACCTATGGGTATTATTGCCACCACTTCATTAGAGGAAGCTTTAAAATTAGCCCATATAGAAAACTCTGATCAGGATATTATAGTTATGCCCTATGGGGGAAATACCGTCCCCCTCCACAATTAAAATCAAGAGGTGTTTATTATGAATATACCATTAATAATAGTAGTACTTTATATGATTGCTTTATTTGCTATAAGCTTCTATGCTAGCAAATTGGCTTCTAAGGGTTCTGAACATTATATCTTAGCTGGGAGAAATCTTACCACTCCTATTGTAGCTGTGACTATTGTAGGCCTAGCCATTGGTGCAGCCTCAACCATCGGAGTTTCCGAACAAGCCTTTGATGTAGGCTTATCTGCCGGCTGGTATACTGCCTCTTGGGCTGCTGGGGCAATTATTATGGGGCTAGTTGCAGCAGGTAAATATAGAGAATTTAATGTAACGACAGTTCCGGAATTATTTGAGAGGTTTTATGATACCAGAAGCAGAGTTATCTGCGTAATTAGCCAAATTATTATCCAAATGGTAATCACATCTTTACAATATGTTGCAGGTGGTGCTATTTTAGCTTCACTTCTACCAGACATTTTTACCTTAAAAACAGGAATGATATTTAGTGCTTTAGTTTTCATTGGCATTACTTTCATTGGTGGTATGTGGAGTGCTGGTCTTTCCAATTTATTGAATGTAGCACTTATTTATATTGGAATTACAGTTGCTACTTTTTTGGTAATTTCTGGTCAAGGGGGCTTGGAGAATATTGCCCTGCAATTGCCTAGTGAAGTTCCCTATTTCCACCCTATTAATGGCTTAGGTTGGATAGTAATAGCTGGATGGTTTGCTGTAATGATTACCCAAACCCTTTCTCTCCAAGGAACAGTACAAATTTCTTTTGGAGCTAAAGACGCTAAAACAGCTAAAAATGGTTTCGTTATCGGTGGTTTACTAATGATCCCTATAGGCTTTCTTTCAGCTTATCTGGGAATTGCGGCTAAAGCAGCTATGCCCGAAATTTCAGCTACCTTGGCTTTACCTCAAGTCATAATGTCCCTAAATCCCATTATTGCAGGGGTAACCTTAGCAGCTTTATGGGCAGCAGATGTATCCACGGCCTGTAATCTTTTACTTAGTTCTGCTACATTATTTTCTCAAGATATTTACAAACGCTTCCTCAATCCTGATATTAGTGAGAAGAAATATATGCTAATCACTAGACTAACAGTCTTTATTATAGGAATTATTACTTTTGGTTTGGCATTAACTGTCCAAGGAATATTAAGAACCATCATGATTGGGTTAAGTTTAACCACAGCCTTTACCGTGGTCTTCTTATTTACAGTTTTTCTACCTAAATTATGTCGTAAAAATTCTGCCTTTTATACAACCTTAGTAGGTATTGCGGTACTAGTATTATGGCAATTTGTCCCCGCCATTAGAATTTTTCCTCATGTTATTTATATGGAATGGATTGCCTGTGTAAGCACATTTCTTTTAACTGCTGCGCTAGATAAAGTACCCCATCAACAATTAGTACAAGTGGCAGAACATTCTTAAAAGGAAGTAAAAATAACGCTTGGCTTTTAGGCCAAGCGTTATTTTTA
>JAAZJU010000222.1 GCA_012800195.1 Clostridia bacterium | reverse complement strand
ATGGTAAGCAGGTAGCGCGAATTCTTAAGGTAAGGACATTAAAGGAGGATGAAAAATAATGGGAAATGTAAAGAATAAACCTATGATAGGAATCATTATGGGTAGCGATTCGGATCTTCCTGTAATGCAAGAGGCAGCGGCAATTCTTGATAGTTTTGGTGTTTCTTATGAGATGAAAATTATTTCTGCCCATCGTGCTCCAGATCTCCTTTTTGAGTATTGTAGAAGCGCGGCTGGAAGAGGAATAAAAACTTTCATTGCAGGTGCGGGCGGAGCAGCCCATCTGCCGGGAGTGGTGGCGGCTCTTACTGTGTCACCAGTGATAGGAGTTCCTATTCAATCCAAAGCACTAAATGGTGTAGATTCCCTCTATTCCATTGTTCAAATGCCTTCTGGAGTGCCTGTAGCCACAGTAGCCATTGATGGAGCCAAAAATGCAGGTATTTTGGCAGTACAAATTTTAGCTGTAGGAGATCCAACTTTACTTGAGAAGCTGGCAGAATATAAAAAAAGCCTTGAGAAAATGGTAATAGAGAAGGCAAAACTGGTAGAACAACTCTAATTCTAAGAATAAGACTAAATAAGGATTAATACTGCACATAAAGAAGGGTAGAAGTTTAAAAAACTTCTACCCCTTTTTTTATGCATTATACATTCCATTACTTTGGAGAAAATTATAAAGACCTTCTCCATGTTGTTGTTCTTCCTTTTGAATATGGTTTAAAACTTGCCGAAGTTGGGAATTGGTAAATTCAAAAATTGTTGTATCATAGGTACCAGATACATATTTTTCTGTAGCCAAAGCATCCTGACATAAAAGAGCATCATTTTGGTTACCAGAAGAAAGGTTTAAATTCTTACTTGGTGCAGCTTGATTTTGGAAACTAAGGTTGCCCTGAGATTGCTGCTGCTGTTGCCCTCCTCCTTGTTGGGAGACATTGGGGATTTGACCATTAAGGATTTGGTTAATGGTATTTAAGTGTTGTTGTTCTTGGTTGGCATATTGGGTAAGCAACTGTTTTAATTCTGGGCTTTGAGCCTGATTAGCGTAGCTTTGATATTTCTGAATACAAAGTTCTTCATGTTTTTTTTGATCCTCCAAAAGCATTCTTTCCTTTTGGGTTAAAGTATTCATTATTGACACCTCCTATAGCTATTCTTTACTAATAAATATGAATATATGCGTGGCTGAGAGTTATTTGCTATTGTTTATTCTGAGAAAATAGTGCTAACATAATAACAAAACATCTGGCTAAATATTTAGGTAGTAAAAAGAAACATTTATTTATCCCCAAATAATTTTTTAGGTTTAATTTTCTGAGGTTTTGAGGGCTTCTTAGCACCCTTTATTTTAAAACTTCGTAGCTTGTAAGCAGGCTCTGGCAAGAAGGCGGACTTTATTTTAAAAAGAGGGGCATCATTATTAGCTACCTCACTAAGAGTTTCGTCTTTATATAATAACAATGTAAACAATCCTAGGGATAAGCCATAGATAGAGTGGGCAATTAAAGTTACAATTATGCCCAAGGGAGGCACATCGGTTTCCACTGATTGACCTAAAAAGGCTCCAAAAAGAATAGCCCAGATAAGTAAGCCATAGCCTAGGCCCTTAATAAATAAGAATTTACGACTAAAAATAAGTATAAAAAGAACAAAGCTGACACCGAGAGCCGCAGATGTAACAAGATCAGCAGCTCCACCAATCACCAAGGCTATAGGTTTAGATAAGTCTTTCTCCCCAATAAAACGGACAGCGACGATTTGCCAAAAAATCACCGAGGTCCAGCCGAGGCTATACATTATATAATTTGCTGTTAATTTAACACCATTGGCTAATATACCGATTATGGCGCCGAGCATTATTTTATCTTTTAACATTTAGATATCTCCAATATAATAAGTAGTATTTAACTTATATAATGTGTAAATTTTCAAAAACTAAACATAAAAAATGAAAGTAGCGACTATCCAAAACTCTAAATATTAAAAGCTGAATATTACCGCTATAGGGAAATACGACTAAAAATTTGCTTAGCCGCATTTTTATTCTATGAGATATACATAATATCTGTAGGACT
>JAAZJU010000221.1 GCA_012800195.1 Clostridia bacterium | reverse complement strand
TTTAATTAGGCTTCTTTTTCTACATAAGCTAAGATTTCTTGGGGGTGATGCACAAAATGTTCTGCACCGCTAGCTAATAAGTCTTTCTCGGAGCGAAAACCCCAAGTTACAGTAAGAGGAAATAAGTTTGCATTTTTAGCTGTTTGAATATCAACTTCCGTATCACCAATATAAAGGGTTTTTTCACTCTGAGAGTCTAGGCGCTTTAAAACTTCATAGATACTATCAGGAGCGGGTTTTCTCTTAAGATCAGGACGATCCCCGAGGGCAACTGTAATATAGTCCTTAAAGAAAATCTCCAATAGGACCTGGACATCTGGATCTGATTTATTAGAAACGATAGCCATCTTGATGTTTCTATTTTGAAGCTCTTGAAGTAAAGGATATACTCCTTCATAGGGATGAGTTTTCACAGCTACATTTTTTGAATAATGATTTTTAAATAGTCCTAGGCACACTTCCACTTCATTTTCGTCCGTACCACTAGGTAAGGAGCGTAAGATTAATTCTCTTACACCAGCTCCCACGAAACTTTTTATTTCCTCATAGCTACGAGTAGGATAATCTTTTTCAGTCAATACATAATTTACGCTATCTGCTAAATCTGCTATTGAATCTAATAAGGTTCCATCTAAATCAAAGATAATAGTGTCAAAATTCATCTATCAATTCTCCTTAAATTTTACTGCCCAAAATCTTATGACTTTGGGCAGTTTCTTAAAATCCATTAAAATATTTTGATTTCTTTGTATTGTTTGGTAATCTCAATAACCGCTTGTTCCGTAGGAATTCTTTCACCACTTGAACCAGAGGCATAACCTTCGGCAGCTGAATTTTGGATAGAGTATTTGGCTGTTTCTACATCATTAAAGGGTCCGCCATGGGTTAATACGATTACATCAGGGTTTACTTTTCTAGCGGCTTCAATCATTGCTTGCACATCCAAAGTGGCCTGTTCAAGAGGTGTTGTTTCCGTTGCTCCGGAAATACCTCCTGTAGTAACCCCTATCATAGCCCCTATCACATCAGCACCAGCTAAAGCCATTTCCTCCGCTTCTTGAGGTGACATAGCCCAAGCAATAGTAAAGATATCTTTGGCATGAGCCTTCCTAATCAGCTCTACTTCTTTGGAAAAACCAATCCCTGCCTGTTCCATTTGTTGGGCAAAATATTCTCCATAAAGACTACAGAAGGGTTCATTGGTAATCCCCGAAAAGCCTAAAGATATAAGCTGATCTAAAAATTTATCAATATCTAAGGTAGGATCATGAGCTCCTACACCTGCAATACAAGGGGTGTCCTTTACTACTGGTAAAATATCAGCAGACATCTTGAGTAAATGTTCATTGCAATTGCTATAGGGTAGCCAAGCTAAGACGGAAGGTAGGCCAGCCATTCTGTAAATTGCTGTAGAGTAAATACCGATTAAATCTGCACCACCCCGTTCAGCACATTTGGCCGTTAGTCCGATACCTGCTCCAAACATCAGCAAGGCTTTGCCTTGATTAATTTGTTCTTGCAAGCGGTCTAAAATCTCTATTCTAGTAAAATATCTAGCCATGGTATCACTTCCTATTCTAAGGATTCAATACCGGGTTTGCCTTTTAAGCTACCTTTTTTCCAGGTACCATTTAACATATCGATAAGTAGACTGGACATTAAGTTAGCGAATTCTGGCTGGTTCATATGTTGGTCCACAATTAATACTTCTAGATTAGGTTTAGTAAGATCTAACTTTTCTTGTAAGCCTTCTACAAAACGCACACTTCTTAAAGACCATTCAGGCTTTTCGGAATGCGAAACCCAAGTTGGACCAGCAGAAGGTCCTGCCCAACCTAAATCTTTATCGGGAATGCGGGTATCACAAGCACCCCAGCCCCGCATAGGAACAGTGATAACAGTAGGTCCTTGGGCTTTATTTAATTTTTCAGCCATTTCTAAGGCAATAGCATAGGCCTCATCAGGTAGTACTCCTACACAAGTTACATTAGGATTGTGCTCATAGAGGGAGCGTCCTGGTAAGGAAGTTTGCTCAAGAAACTTTTGGGGCACAGTATTTTTGGGGCCAAAATTGATTAAGTCTAAGCCGCCAGGTGCTACTACTTGGGGGATACCTGCTCTACTAGCGGCAGTTAAACGATCTGGTCCTGCACTGAGAACTCCACCTAGCATCTCGTCAATTAATTCATGAGTGGTAATATCCAAGATACCTTTGATATAACCATCATCAATCATTTCTTCCATGGATCTACCACCTGTACCAATGGCATGGTTGATAATCACATCATAGCCAGCTTCTTCAAGAGCTTTGGAGGCCATTAAAGTTGCAGGGGTAGTTACTCCGAACATCATACAACCTATCAAGGGCTTCTCATCAGCAGCATCAAGCTCGGGGGCACTAGCCATGCCTACAATACCGTAAGCTGCATTAGTTAAAACTCTCTTGGTAACACTATTTAGGCCAGCTTCGGCAATAGGATACATCATACAAATATCTTTAGTACCTATATAGGATCTTATATCTCCAGAGGCCATGGTTGTTAACATCATTTTAGGCATACCAATGGGCATAGCTTGCATTATGGCAGTGGCAATACTAGCTCCCATAGAACCACCATAGGCGATTATGCCATTAACTTCACCTTGTTCAAGCAAAGTTGAAACATATTTTACAGAACCTTCTGTAACCCAAGCTGAGGCTTGATGACGGTCAACTTTGAAAATATCTTCTGGTTTTTTTCCGATTGTATCAAGGATTTTGCTGAGGCCAATATCAGCCCAGCCTACTTCAGCTCCTACGCTGAGCTCTATAATAACTGGTTCGCCTCCTGCGGCTTTTACCTGTTCTGCAAGATATTTAATTTCTTCACCTTTGGTATCTAGGATACCTCCAACAAGAATTTTTGGCTTCATTATTATTTTTCACCCCTCTTTTAATGTAGCAACCGTGTCTTTGGAAAACACGGTTGCTAATACCTTGAAACAAAAATTATGCTTTTACTTTAATTTTTTGATTTTTAAAATCTTTTACAGCATCAGTTAGAGGTTGTTCAATAGGAATACGCTCTATACTAGAGGCTCCTAAGAAACCAACTGCATCAGTATGTTCATAGATATAACCAGTATCCGCTGGTGAAGAAATAGGACCTCCATGAGCAAAGATCATAATATCTGGATTACCCTTGCGAGCTTCAGCAGCCATCCGGTTAATTAATTCAGCGCATTTTTCTAAGGATATTTCTTCGGAATATTTGGAACCTATAGCTCCTCCTGTAGTTAGACCCATATGGCAAATTAGTACATCTAAGCCAGCTTCACCAACCATTCTGGCCTCTTCTTCGTTGAAAGCATAACCAAGAGTAAACATATCTAATTCAGCAGCCATTTTTAGGGCGCCTATCTCTACTCCATAGCCCATACCTGTATCTTCTAATTCTTTACGGAATCTACCATCAATTAAACCAACAGTTGGGAAGTTCATTACTGCTGAGAAGCCTAAGTCTTTAAGTTGTTTTAAATAAGGGCGCATTTCCCTAGTTGGGTCACTACCGCAGATTCCTGCAATCATGGGAGCTTCTTTAATTTGTGGGAATACCCGGTGAGCTAGGTCAATAACAATTTGGTTAGCATTACCGTAGGGCATTAGGCCGGCTAGAGAGCCATTACCGTCCATACGATACAATCCAGAATTGTAAACTCCTACTAGATCAACCCCACCTCGTTCGGCGAACTTACCTGAAATACCAGTACCAGCCCCAGCAATAACAACGGGCTTACCTGAAGCAATAGTGTCCTTAAGTCTTTTAGCTACTTCTGCTTTCGTATACTGTTTAGCCATAGAAAGATCCTCCTTTTTTTATTTATTTAGAATGCTTAACGCATTTTAAAATTTATTAGCCTTTTAAATCAAAAATACCAGCTTTCTCCTCTTTATAAATACCCCAGAGATCTAAGGCCATACCCAGTTCTTTATATTCTTTACCAGCTTCCTCTAAGCTTTGACCCTTCATAACTGCATCAATTCCTTGTCTAAAGGCTCTGGCACCAGCAGTGGGTCCCATAGGATGACCATGAATAGCTCCGCCAGAAGCAATAATGACATCTTTACCAAATTTATTATATAGATCTTCAATATGACCTTGGGTTGTTCCACCACCAGGCATTGGGAACATAGCCTTGATATGCTTCCAGGGGGCTAGCATTTGCATACCCATATTAATGAAAGTGTCCATCATAATGGGGAATTTACCATAAGGACTTAGACCAATGGCCATATCCAAACCAGCTAAACGAGGTAATTTGGCACCAACTAAAGTTGCACTCATACCTGACCATGGAGATTCATAAACAGCTCCTGTGAAATCAGAATGAGCCAAGATTGGTACATTGATATTTGGGTCTTCACAAAGCATTTGAGTTGCATCAAGGCCGATAGTGAAATAGTTGACCATCAAGCAATTAGCCCCAGCCTCAATGGCTTTGTAAGCATTTTCTTTAAGTTTATCTGTGCGATCAGTAATATTAAAAGCATAAAGGGTTTTTTCACCTTTTTCTTCATCGGCCCGTTTAATAGCAGGCATAACAGCCTTAACTCTATCTACTAAGGGGCTATGAGGAGCATCTGCAACTAGCTCATCATCTTTGACGATGTCTACACCACCTACAGCAGCTTCATAAGCTAACTTGGCAGTAGTTTCCACATCTATACCTGTACAAGGTTTAATCATATTGTTTAGTAGTGGACGATCATGTACTCCTAATAAATCACGCATACCTTCCACGCCAAATTTGGGTCCTTTAAATTGGGCAAGAAACTCTTGAGGGAATTCCAAATCTAAGAGTTTGACTTTACCAGCACTAGCGATATTGCCGATTACAGTACTCAACATCATGGCAAATTGAGCACCAAAGTTCTTCCATGGATAGGCGATACGAATGATAAAATGTCTTTCATCCACATCCTTGGGAATTTCGATTTGGTAAGAAGGTGTTTCATAAATCCCCACAACACGACCAATGAATTTTTCTCTAACTTCAGGAGTTTCACAGGGGACATTTACCCAAGTTCCGGTTGTTTGCTCAACCGCTAAAGCTGCAGCAAATTTCAGCATATTGGTTGATGGCTTAGTAGCACAATAGTATGTGGCGATGACAAAACGATCATCTAAGGAATCGGGCATTTGAACTAAAATAGGATCTAAAAACATTAATTTCGCCTCTCTTTCGCAATTATTATTTAGTAAAAGATACTATAATAATTTTAGCAAGAGTTGAGGGGGTTATACATATTGAAAAAAATTTCAATAGTTAAAATTATCAGAAAAAGGGAAAAATAGCCTATTTTTATAAAAAAAGCCCAAGCATTAATTATAAATAGCTTGGGCTAAATGGTAGTCTACTATTAAAACATCAATTAGTTTTCCCTTTAAGGCAGCTTTAATAGTATGAGCTTTATGAACTCCCGATGCTGCTACTACTTTACAAGGGATATGCCGATAGTTTTCCAAACTAATAGCTAAGGTCCGATCCTTTAAGCTACTGTCACACTCTTCTCCATCTTTATTAAAAAAGCGCAGCATTAAATCACCATATACCCCTTGTTTCTGTAATTCTTCAAACTCATGAGGTTTAAGGTATTGGCGTTGGGCAAGGGGTGAAGTTGCTTCTGGATAAAAAGAGCCAATACCGCTTACAGAGATAGTAATCTTATTAAAAAGAGAGAAGACTCTTTGAATGTTTTCCTCTTGCATTAACATTTGGATGGCTTCTTTAGAAGCCATTAATCCTTCAGAAATTAGGGAATGGTGTTTTCCTCCGAAAGCCATAGCAATCCGAGAAACGAGAGTCCGCACATCTAACTCGAAATCAAAACAGGCTAAGCTACCATGGAGGGTGATAAAACTAGCTTCTGTTCTTCGACAAGGGTTTAAATATTGGATTAAGTGATACATAGTACCTCCCCAAGCAATACCTAGGATATCTTCGGGAGTAATTATCCGTTGGATATAACGAGCTCCTTCTAAGGCCACAGACTGTTTGACGGCTTCCTCATCCTCAGGATTATTTATTGGTGGAGCCACAACAACTCCTTTTAAGCCATATTTGGCTTGTAATTTCTTTTTTAACTCTAGACATTCTGCATAAGGCTCTTGGATAACAAAAGAAACTATGTTTTCTTTCGCTGCTCTTTTGAGTAGTCTAGAAACTGTAGATGTGGAGACTTGCAAGATTTCGGAAATTTCTTTTTGAGATTTATTCTGTTTATAGTATAAATCGGCAGCCTTTAAAACAACCCAAGTTGATTGATTAAATACTTCCCCTTGCATAAATAACAATCCCCTTTTAAGAAAAAATAAAATTATATACACTTACTTCGCCAAAAACATTTTTAATCCTTTAGTGGGGGAGCTTAGGGCATATTCCTTTTCTTGGTTACATAAGTTAAGATGAAGATTTTTACAGAATAAAAGAGGAATTTTCCAATTTATATAGAAACTTAGACCAATTAATGAAAAACAGGAGGTTTATAAGTAATGGCAAATTATTCAGTACTTGCAAGTCATTCCCAAGGTAAGTCAGAAGTGGATAAAATATTTGGTGTGAATCAGGCCGCCAATGAAAAAGCGAAGATCGTTGGAAAAGAAAACATTATTAATGCTACCATAGGAGCATTTTTAGATGCTAAAGGAAAGCTGATTACTTTACCAACAGTGGAAGAAGTAATGCGTTCTTTACCCTTTGATGAGTTAGCCAATTATGCTCCCATCTCAGGTTTACCAGAATTCATTGAGGCTGCCATAGATTTTACTTTCCAAGAGTATCGCCCTAAGGCTTATATTAAAGGGATAGCTACTCCTGGCGGTACAGGAGCTATTCACCATGCCATTTGGAATTACACTGAAGAGGGGGATACATACTTAACTCATGACTGGTATTGGAGTCCCTATAAGACAATGGCTCGGGAAACCCTACGGAAGCTAGATACCTTTAAGACCTTTGATGAGAATAATAACTTCAATGTCCAGGATTGTTTAAGAAAGGTTACTGAGTTAGCCCAGGTGCAAAGAAATGTCTTACTAATTATAAATTCACCTGCTCATAATCCCACTGGCTACAGCTTAGAATATGAGGAATGGGAAAGTGTAGTTAATGGCCTAAAAGAGCTAGCTCAAAGTAAGAAAAACAACCTAATTTTATTTGTGGATGTGGCCTATTTAGACTTTGCACCCCCAGGAAGCCGTAAATTCTTCCAATTGTTTAATGATTTACCAGAAAATATTTTTGTAATTGTCGGTTTTAGTATGTCAAAGGGATATACTATGTATGGATATAGATCCGGTTGTATGATAGGGGTAAGTTCCAGCGAAAGCGTAATCAATGAATTCCAAGCTGCTAATCAGTTTTCCAATAGGGGAACTTGGTCCAATGGTACCCGTTCAGCTATGAGAGTTTTAGCAGAGATCCATAAGAGCCCCGCTTTAACAGAAAAAGTTAATAAAGAACGGGAAGAATATCGTTTAGCTTTAGAGGAAAGAGCTAAAATATTTACTGCAGAAGCAAAAGAAATAGGCTTAGAAGTTTCTCCTTATAAAGCTGGTTACTTTATTATTGTTCCTACCACTAAACCTGATGAGGTTGCTTTGAAATTACAGGAAGATAATATTTTCTTAGTTGCTATGGCTAGTGGAGTTCGGGTTGCTATCTGTGCCATTGCCACAGAAAAAATCCCTGGTATGGCAACAAAAATTAAAAAGGCAATAGACGCATTGGAGGGTTAAAGATGGAATTCAACCTTGAGGTTGGTCTGACAGCAGAAGCTCAGGAATTGGTCTCTCAAGAGAATACGGCCAAAAAATATGGCAGTGGTAGTATAGAAGTTTATGCTACCCCAGCTATGGTGGGTTTAATGGAAAATGCCTCCTTAAAGGCAGTAGATCCTAAGCTTCCTGAAGGCTATTCCACAGTAGGAATTCATCTGGATGTTTCTCATTTAGCAGCAACTCCAATTGGGATGAATGTCATCGCCAAGGCTACTTTAGAGGCCATTGATAATAAAAAATTAACCTTTAAAGTAGAAGCTTTTGATGATCAAGAAAAAATTGGGGAAGGCACCCATACAAGATATATAATTCAAATAGATAAGTTTTTACAAAGAGCCAAGAATAAAAAAGCTAATGCTTAAGAAATAGTAAAGTTGGGGCGAGGGTTTTAACCCTTGCTCCTTTTTCCTATACTTGAAGGGGTGACTTTAATGTTTAACGCTTTCTATTGTGGTCAGGGATTGTGGGATAGTACCTCTTGGCTAGAACGGACAGGTTCTGATCAAGTAGGGATAAATAAAATGAAAAATAAAGCCAATATTATTCCTATCTTTGTAGAGCATCTTTCTTGTCCAGGGGCAAATGCTTTAAAGCAAGAAATTCTATCTATTGGGGGAGAAGCAGCGGTTCATAAATACACCATAAATTGCAAACGAGACTATACTGATGTGCTTATCTTGGCTACTCCTCAACAATATAAACTCTTAATACCCAAGCTAAGACCTCAATATTGGAGGCTAAAGGATCTAAGTCAGGATTTAAAAATCCTTTTGGCTAATATTAATAAAATTGTTTCCAAGGTGATGGTTTTGCGGGAAGAAGATTTAAGTAATTTAAAGATATTAAGACCCACCCTAGATTTAGTCAGTGACTTACGGGAGTTGCCCATAGTTAGTTTAGAAGAAAACCCCACTATAATAAATTTAGCTATTGAGAAACTCTGGCAAGAGGATGTTTTTCTAATTCGAGAGTATAACCTGGCTCTGCAAAGCAAAGGCTACCAAGTAGCAATAAAAATCACTCGAGAGGAACAGCATCTTTTAGCTCCCTTCTTGCAAGTAAATTATCTATTAGCTGAATAAAAATACTATTTACAAGGATATATGTTGGTGCTAAACTATATT
>JAAZJU010000003.1 GCA_012800195.1 Clostridia bacterium | reverse complement strand
TTAAGATTAGTTCTTAGTGTCATCCAAAGATTTACCAATAGGGGAGAATATGTTGATGACTTATTTCAAGTAGGTTGTATTGGGCTGATTAAAGCCATTGATAACTTTGATTTAGGGCAAAATGTTAAATTTTCTACATATGCCGTACCTATGATTATTGGCGAGATAAGAAGATATTTAAGGGATAATAACTCTATAAGAGTTAGTCGTTCCTTAAGGGATATTGCTTATAAAGCTCTTCAAGTTAGGGATTCCCTTACCAACAGATACTCCAAGGAACCCACTATATCTGAAATAGCAAAAGAACTAAAAATACCTAGGGAAGACATAGTATTTGCTCTAGATGCTATTCAAGAACCTGTTTCATTATTTGAACCAATCTACCATGATGGTGGGGATCCCATTTATGTTATGGACCAGGTGGATGATGAAAAAAATTTAGATGCAAACTGGTTAGAGAGTATTAATATTAAAGAAGCCTTGCGTAGACTTAATGAACGGGAAAGATTAATTCTAACCCTCAGATTTTTTGATGGTAAAACCCAAATGGAGGTTGCAGAAGAAATTGGTATTTCCCAGGCCCAAGTGAGTAGATTAGAAAAAGCTGCTCTAAATCAGATGCGGAAATACATGTAAGGTGGTTGTATGAGAAGGTATATTTACCTATGGGCCATTGTTGTGATGCTCTTATTATTACTAAATCCCTCATTGGGTTATGCTGAGGAAAGGGAAATTTACCCTAATATCATACGGCTTCATATTTTAGCTAACTCCAATAATAAAAAGGACCAAGAGTTAAAACTTATAGTTCGCGATAAAATTTTGGCTAAAATTGACTTAAGGGAAGCAAAAGATCAGGAGGAAGCTTGGCAATATCTCGAGAAAAACTTAGAAAGAATTAAAGACTTTTCTCAAATGGTAATAAAAGAGAAGGGTTATAATTATAAAGTTAATCTTCAATTAACAATAGAGGAATTTCCTTATAGAGAATATGGTAGCCATATATACCCCCCAGGAAAATATCAAGCTTTAAAAATTACTATTGGCGAGGGCCAAGGGCAAAACTGGTGGTGTGTTTTATACCCTCCCCTTTGTCATGAGGCTTTATATGATGAATTTGATGATCAGGTTTTGCAAGTAACTGGCAGTGTTTATAACAAGAAGGTTAAAGAAAAAACAGAGGCCATAGAAATATTTGAGCTTTTTCTAAAAGTAGTTAAAAATATCTGGTTAATAATTTAAAAAAAACTTCATTCAGTTGGAATTCTAGCTCCAACTGAATTTTTTTGTCATTAAATACCACCAATTTAAATATAATGTATTGTCCACATTAAGGGGGTATAACAATGTTAGCAAAAATATCAGACCTACGGGAAAGAGAAATTATAAATATTATTGATGGAAGAAGACTAGGCCCTATTAAGGATATAGATGTCGATGTAGAAACTGGTAAAATTATAGCTATAATTTTACCAGGACCAGGTAAGTTTTTAGGACTTTTTGGACGGGGAGAAGATTATTTTGTACCTTGGGAAAATATTATAAGAATTGGTGTGGATGTAATTTTAGTGGAAACTCAGGGATATACTGATGTACCACGGAAGGAAATCCATGAATAGTAAAGGTGCAGTTTTGAAACAAAAACTGCACCTTTGCTTATTATTTGTAGGGTATTATATACATTGAAAATTATGTAAAAATGGTTTGACATACTATATATTGAGGTGTAGAATGAATATGCACACAATATATAGTTAATGAATGGTTAATGCTTTTTGATTTATGACAACATCTATATTCGGCTTGTAAAGATAAAAACCCTGCTTCATTCTCAAAATTTTTTTTAAATAATAAGGGGTGAGTATTTTGCGCTGTCCTTTTTGTGGCTTTTTTGATACTAAGGTTTTAGATTCTCGTAGTGCAGAGGATGGTAATTATATTAGAAGGCGGAGAGAATGTAGCGAATGTCTAAAAAGATTTACTACCTATGAAAAGATTGAAGATGTTCCCATGGTTGTTATCAAAAAGGATGGGAGCAGACAGGTCTTTGATAGTAATAAAATATTAAATGGTTTAATAAAATCTTGTGAAAAAAGACCAGTTCCTTTAAAGGAATTAGAAAGATTAACCACCGAGATAGAAAGGGAACTAAGAAATGATATGGAACGGGAGATTAGTTCCACACAAATTGGTGAATTGGTAATGGACAAGCTAAAAGGTGTTGATGAAGTAGCCTATGTTAGATTTGCCTCGGTTTACCGAGAGTTTAAGGATATTAGTACCTTTATTGAGGAAATTGAAAGCTTATTAAGAAAAAAACAGGGGGGTAATTAAGTAATGTTTGTTTCTATTCGTAAAAGAGATGGTCGAGAGGTTGAGTTTAATGACCACAAGATAACCCAAGCTATTTTTAAAGCAGCACAATCGGTAGGCGGGGAAGATAGACAGACTGCTATGGAACTTACTTTAGAAGTGATGAAGTTTCTAAAGGAGCGTTTTAATGGCAATATATTTACCGTTGAAGATGTGCAAGATGCTGTGGAAAAAATCTTAATTGAAAAGGGTCATGCTAAAACCGCTAAAGCATACATATTATATCGTCATAAACGGACTGATATCCGAGAAGCCCGTTCAGCAATGATGGATGCAGTAGAGGAGGTTTTAAAGGAAACTAACAGAGAGAATGCCAATGTTGGAAATTCCCCCTCCGCTAAGGTTTTACAGATTTCTGAAATTGCCTCTACGAACTATTATTTGAAAAGGGTAATTCCTCCCAAAGAAGCCCAGGCTCATATCGATGGGGATATCTATATTCACGATTTATCTTGGTATGGTAAAACCCTTACCTGCCTACAAATACCCTTAGCCAGACTTTTAAAAGAAGGTTTTAATAATGGACATGGTTATATTAGACCCCCCAAGAGTATTAAAACAGCGGCAGCTTTAGCAGCTATTATTTTGCAATCCAACCAAAATGATCAACATGGTGGTCAATCCTTTGCCTATTTTGACCGGGATATGGCTTATTATGTGGAGCTAGAATATGTTCGTCAAGAAAAAATAATTCGGGAGCAAATGAATAAAATAGGTGTTGAACTGGAAGAAGAAAAGTTAATGGAATTGGTTCAAGAAAGAGTAGATGATGAAGTCTATCAAGCTATGGAAGGCTTTGTCTATAATCTAAATACCATGCATAGTAGAGCAGGGGCCCAAGTACCTTTTTCATCCATTAACCTAGGTACAGATACAAGTAGAGGCGGCAGAATGGTCACCCAAAAACTCTTGGAAGCCTATGAAAAAGGTTTAGGGAAAGGGGAAGCCCCCATATTTCCAAATATCTGTTTTAAAATAAAGGATGGGGTAAATTATGACCCTGCTGATCCCAATTATGATTTGTTTAAATTAAGTATGCGAGTAGCTTGTAAAAGATTATTTCCTAATTTTTCTTTTCAAGACTCTAGTTTTAACAAAATTTATGATGATGAAGTTGCCTATATGGGTTGCCGGACTAGGGTAATAGCCAATGTCAATGGCCCAGCGGTAACCGAGGGGAGAGGTAACCTATCTTTTACATCAATTAACCTGCCTCGTTTAGGGATTAGAGCTAAGAAAGATCTTTCCCGATTTTGGCAGCTTTTAGATGAAACTATAGAACTTGGTATAGAGCAGTTAAAAACAAGATATGATGTGCAAAAAAATCTTAAGGTTAAGGATTTCCCTTTCTTGATGGGTCAAAAGCTTTATTTAGATAGTGAAAAATTATCAGAGAATGATACCATTGAAGAAGCCATTAAACATGGTACTCTTAGCCTAGGTTTTATAGGTTTAGCTGAAGCCTTAGTGTCCCTAACTGGTAAACACCATGGGGAGAGTGAGGAGGCTCAAGCTTTAGGTTTATCCATTATTGGTCATATGCGTCGTAAATGTGATGAAGCCAGCCAAAAATATGGTTTAAATTTCACCTTACTGGCTACCCCAGCAGAAGGCCTTAGCGGTAAATTTACCGCTAAAGATAAAAAGCTCTTTGGGATTATCGAAGGAGTAAATGATAAGGAATGGTATACCAACTCCTTCCACATACCAGTGGATTATAAAATTGATGCCTTTAAGAAGATTAAGCTGGAAGCTCCTTATCACAAGCTTTGTAATGCTGGGCATATTTCCTATGTGGAATTGCCTTCCGCTCCTACTCATAACTTAGAAGCTTTTGAAGCAATAATCCAGGCTATGTATGAAGCGGATATGGGCTATGCTGCTGTGAATTTTCCAGTAGATATTTGTAAAACCTGTGGTTTTAATGGTGTTATAGACACTGAAGTGTGTCCAGCTTGCGGAACAGAGGGCACAATAAGTCGGGTCAGAAGAATAACAGGATATTTGTCAACCCTGGAAATGTTCAACGATGCTAAAAAAGCCGAGGAGAAAAGTCGAGTCAAGCATATGGAAATATAGAGGAGAAGTAATATGAAGATAAGAATAGCTGGCATAGTTTCTGATAGTGTGGTAGACGGACCTGGGGTTAGATATACAATCTTTACTCAAGGCTGTCCTCATCATTGTCAAGGCTGTCATAATCCCCAAACCTGGGATCCCAAAGGTGGGGAAGAAAAAAGAATCAGGGATATTGTTAGGGATATTAAAAGGCATCCCTTTATCCAAGGAATAACCCTTTCAGGGGGCGACCCCTTCCTGCAAGCCCAAGAATCTGCTTTCTTGGCCAAAGAGGTTAAAGAAAAATATAATCTCAATGTTGTAACCTATACGGGATATCTGATGGAAGAGTTACTAGCCAGCAATAATGAGCATTTTATGGAATTATTGAAGAATACTGATATTTTAGTTGATGGACCCTATATGGAAGAATTAAGAGATCTTAACATCCAGTTTAGGGGGTCTACTAACCAACGGTTGATAGATGTACCTAAAACTCTAAAACTCGGGAAAGTGGTAGAGTGGGGTAAAGGGAAGGAAAGTACAGTTGAAATAGCCTAAAAAGGTCAGGGGACACACCTGCTGAAGTCAGGTATCTATATAAG
>JAAZJU010000034.1 GCA_012800195.1 Clostridia bacterium | reverse complement strand
GGTAAGGGTGCAACGGTGCGGTAAGAGCGCACCAGCAGCTAGGCGACTAGCTGGCTAGGTAAACCCCACCTGGTGCAAGACCTAATAGGGGAACACATGGAGTTGCCCGCTCCGTTCCCGGGTAGGTCGCTTGAGGCACTAGGCAACTAGTGTCCCAGATAGATGATCATCCATCGACAGAACCCGGCTTACGGTTTAGTCAACTGCTAAATTTTTAAGGCGACAAATAATTTTAATTATTTGTCGCTTTTTTATTGAATATAATCGACTTATAATCATTTAAGCAAAATCTTAAAGGAAAATAGAGTTGAAAGTCAAATTATCTAATGATATACAATGTTTAAAATTGCAAAAGGAAGGATATTTATGAATATATTAGTATTTGGTGACAGTATTACCTATGGATATTATGATCTTAAGGGTGGATGGGCTAAAAGATTATATAGACTTTATAATGAAGATAAAAAAGGTAGTTTTAAAAATTTCTCCTTACCCGGTGCAACATCGAAAGACATGATAGCCCAAATAAAGAGAGCTAAGGATTTAAATATCCTAGACAAAGATAATTTTAAGGTTATTTTTGCTTATGGTATCAATGATTCAGCTACGGGCTTTATGGATTATATTTCCCTAGATGCCTTTAAGGAAAATACCATTAAAATAATAGAACTAATGAATAACTATAATTTAGAGACTATTTTTGTTGGCTTAACAATAATGGATGAAAGTATAGAAGATGGATTTGGTGGATTACTTTTTTATTCTAATGAAAGTATAGGTTTGTATAATGAAGTTTTAAAAAAGACATGCAAACAATTTGGAATCCCATTTGTTGATATATATAAGCACTGCCTTAAAGAAAAGGACAAATATCTTAGTTATTTAGATGATGGAATTCACCCTAATGCAAATGGACATAAGTTTATACTGGAAGAGGTGCTAAAGGTGTTTCCCCAATTTATAAATAAAACCAATCAAAGGATTTTAGTTGACCATATAGAAATAAGTAAAAAAAGCGAGGTGGATTAAGATGATGTGGAAAGAAAGTTATAAAATTGGTGTGCCTCTAATTGATCAGCAACATGAAGAACTTTTTAATAGGGTTTCTGCTTTTATTCAGACTGTCCAAAATAAAGGTGATTGGGAAGAAAAGATGGCTAGAGTAAAAGAAACCATGGAATTTATGCAACAATATGTTGTGTTTCATTTTGATGCCGAAGAAGAATATCAAGAAAGTATAAACTACCCCGATATAGATGCCCATAAGAAAGCCCATGCTAATTTTAAACAGGGAGTAAATAATTATGCCCAACGCATGTCCCAAGAAGGCTACAAAGAAGAACTAGTTCAAGAATTTGGCGGTAAGTTAATGGCTTGGTTAATTATGCATGTTATGGGTACAGACCAAAAAATAGGCCAATATGTAAAGAGCCAAGGCGGTGAACAAATATGAAGGCTGAGTATGTAAATCCTTTTTACATAGCTACTAAAGAGGTTTTTCGCTTGATGTTGAATCTGGAAACCCAAAGGGGAGATTTGAGGGTAATAAAGGATATGGTGCCTAGTAATGATGCCAGCGTACTTATAGGTGTGACCGGGGATCTGAAAGGCTCTATTCTTTTTAGCTTTAGCACAGATATGACCCTAGAGATGGTTAAAATTATGTCTGGAAT
>JAAZJU010000033.1 GCA_012800195.1 Clostridia bacterium | reverse complement strand
CATTACAGGAAGATCCGAATCGCTACCCATAATGATTCCTATCATAGGTTTATTCTTTACATTTCCCATTATTTTTCATCCTCCTTTAATGTCCTTACCTTAAGAATTCGCGCTACCTGCTTACCATAAAACATAGCTTCCTTTAAGGCTGGGGCAATTATTGTTACATGTCCCATTTTTCTATTGGGACAAGTTTCTTTTTTCCCATATATATGAAGGTTTACTCCAGGAATTTTTAGTGCAGTAGCACATCCTTCCACAACTGCCCTGCCTTGTTCTCCAGGAGTACCTAAAAGGTTAACCATTATAGCTGGATTCAGTAGTCTAGTATCCCCTAAAGGTAGATCACAAATTGCCCTAATATGTTGTTCAAATTGAGAAGTAACACATGCTTCTATTGTATAATGACCAGAATTATGGGGGCGTGGGACCACTTGATTAACCAATATATTTCCTTCTAGGGTCACGAACATTTCAATGCAAAATACTCCAATTCCCTGAAAAACTTCGATTGTTTGAGCCGCTATTTCTCGTGCACGCTGAACTACACTATCGGAAACCCTAGCTGGCGTAATACTATGTTGAAGGATATTATCCACATGCTTATTTTCAGCTAAGGGGTAAATTCTTACTCCATCAGATTTACTTCTTACCACTATCATGGAAACTTCACAAACGAAAGGAACGAAAGTTTCTACCATTAATTCTATACCCTTAAACATCTCTAAAGCCTTATCAATATCACTAGGGCCCTTGATAACATAACTACCTCTTCCATCATATCCCCCAATGCAGGATTTTAAGATTAAAGGATAGGACCAATTTTTCGCTAAGGCTAAGATATCACCTCTATCCTTAACAGGGGAGAAAAACGTTACAGGAATACCCCCTTTTACCAGGGCCTCTTTCTGAAATAATTTATTTTGAATAACCTGTAATGTACTGGGATTTGGATAAATCTTATGTCCAGCTTGAACTAAGTCAATTAAAGTCTGGCTATCGATATACTCAAATTCATAGGTCACAACCTGAGAGCTTTTGGCTAAACTAGTAATGGATTCGCGGTCAGTAAATGAGGCAATAATTTGTTTATCGGCAACTTGAGCTGCTGGACAATCAGGTGTAGGATCTAAAATGATAACATTAAAACCCAGTTGCTTAGCTGCAATAGTCATCATTTTCCCTAATTCCCCTCCACCTATAATACCTATATGATAAGGATAGTAGGTACAGATCTTATCCAACATCCAGAATCCACCTTTATTATAATTTAGATAATTATACCAATTGCCCAAAGATAGCGTCAAGATAATAACGAACATTATCACTAACCAGTCGGGTAATAGTTCGGTCTACTAGAATAAAGATTGTATTAAACTCTCTTTACTAATCTGTCCAAAATATTTTTCTAAATTTTCCTCTTGGATAAGCCTAGCTATATCTTCTTTATGATATTTTATGCCTTTAAACTTATCTGCTAAAGTAGCTACATCATAATTACTGAAAAAGTCCCCAAAAATTGTGCAATTTTTGATAATTCCTCCCTCTACATTAAAAAGAAAATCAATATTGCCTCCTGGGAAATGAAAGCCTTTTCTTAAATTAAAAGCTGGAGAAGCACCGAAATTCCATTCCCAAGTTAAATACTTATCCTCCATTAGCTTTTTAATTTTTTCCTGTTCTTCACTACTTAGTTTATATTCCTTAATTTCCTGTTCTCCAAAGAGATAATGTAATAATAGCTCTTTAAATCGCTCTAAAGGTACTTTGTTTTCGAGATAATCGACTATATTAGTGACTCTACTTCTTACTGATTTAACCCCTTTGGATTCAATTTTTTCCTTTTTAACATTTAAAGCGGATTGGACATTTTCTAATTTGGAATTAAATAAAATTGTACCATGGTGTAGTACCTTACCCTTATAATGATATTGAGCATTTCCTGAAAACTTTTTATTATCAATGGTAATATCATTACGACCAGTATGCTCAGCATTTATACCCATTTTAGCTAGAGCCTTAACCACTGGCTCAGTAAATTTACGAAAATCTATTTCCCTACCAGTTGCTTTCTCAATAAAACTAAAGTTTAGGTTACCCAGATCGTGATAAACCGCTCCTCCTCCTGTCATTCTTCTCACTACATTAATCTTATTCTTTTCTATAAAGTCCTGATTTATTTCCTCAATTGTATTTTGAAATCTACCAATAATAACTGAAGGAGCATTTTGCCAAAGAATAATATAACTTTCTTCTGGATCTAAGTTTTTTAAAGCGAATTCTTCTAGAGCTAAATTGTAATGGGGATCTAAAGAATCATTTCTTATGTAAAGTATTTTGATCACTCCTTTTTATTCTATTAACCCAATTTCTTTGTAATATCTCTCAGCCCCTGCATGTAAAGGTACTCCTGAAAGATCTACTGTAGCTTTTTCCAATTCTATTTGATTTACAATTGGATGACTTTGTTTTAAAATCTCAATATTTTCCCAAAAGGTCTTAGTGAGTTGATAAATAAGTTCCTCATCCAGAGAAGCATCAGTTATTAATGCTAATTTGACAGCAGTTGTAGTAATATCCTCAGTTTGATTTTCATAAGTGCCAGCAGGAATAGTGAAACTAGCATACCAAGGATACTTTTCCTGGAGAGAAGCTATTATGTCTTCATCCACTCCAATCAACTTTCCTCTTGCTGTACTAATCATCTCTGTTACAGCTGCAGTAGGTATACCTGCAATAATCATAGCACCATCCACTTGATTATTGCGCATGAGATCAATAGCCTCAGTAAAGCCCACAAAAGTAGGTTGAATATCTTCCGGATACTTTAAACCATATTCCATCAAGTGTATTTTTGTTTCAACTTCTGGAGTACTACCCGGAGCACCAGGAACAAATCTCTTACCTTTTAAATCCGCTAAACTTTCAATTCCAGTAGCTTCTCTTACTACGATTTGGCTAGGATTATAATACAGTCCAGCAATTATTCTTACATTTTCATTTTTTCTACCCTCAAAGGTTCCTAGGCCATGGAAGGATTCATAAACAATACTGGTGTTAGCGAAAGAAATTTGAGCCTCGCCTTCCTTTAAAAGATTTAAATTATGTACCCCTCCATTAGATGCCTGAGCAGTAACTTGTACTAAATCTACTTTATTGTTCCAAAGATTGGCCATGGCTGAGCCTAAAGTATAAATAGTACCTGTTGTACCTGCGGTGGGAAAGTTAATGGTTACCTTTTTATTATCAGTACCATTTTGGGAAACATTATTATCTTGACACCCTGTTATAAAACCCATCATTAAACCCATTATTACTAAAACTGCAATAATTTTCTTATTCATCCCATTACCCCCATTTTAATTCCTTTTGTTTTGTAAGCCGTTGCCATAAAAGTACTCCTATAAAGATTACTATCCCTACAAGGTCCAGACCAACACTAGGTTCAATGGTTAAGAAAGCAGCTACTATTAATAAGCTTCTTTCTAGCCAACTGGTACTAGTTAAAAGCCAACCCTGTAAACCACTAGCTAAACAGGTTACACCTAGAGCAGCACTCAGAGCCGCCATGATAATCCTTGTGATACTGCCATCCTGCATCAGTAGTAAAGGATTATTCAGGAAAAAGAAAGGCAGAATAAACCCTGTTAGCCCTAATCTGACCGCTATTAGAGAGGTTTTAGTCTGATCAGCATTGGCTATTCCTGCTGCTACATAGGAAGACATAGCCACAGGAGGCGTTATATTAGATAGAGAGGCATATATTAGGACAAACATATGGGCAGCCATAGGGGTTGTCCCAGCCTTTATTAGTACTGGAGCTGCTACAGTGGCTACAATTACATAAGCAGCAATTCCAGGCACTCCCATTCCTAAAATAATGCTCATCACCATCACAAATAAACCAGCTATATATATTTGACCTTCTCCAGCAAATTGTAGGACTTGGTAACCAAAGGTTAAGCCCAACCCTGTAAGAGAGACAGTTCCAATAATTACTCCGATAATCACACAGGCAATACCAACACCTACGGATCCTTTGGCTCCTTCCTCTAAGGCCTCCAGTATTTTTGCTGGACCCATTCTGGTGTCTTTAGAGAACCAACTGGCCATAATGGTAGCAAAGATTGAAACCACTGCTGCATATAAAGGTGTATACCCTAAAATCATTAGGCCCAATAAGGTAATTAAGGGCAAGGAAAGATGACCTTGCTTCTTTAAGACCTCCATAACCCTTGGGATATTTTCCTTATCAATTCCTTTTAAACCATTTTTTCTGGCTTCGAAATGTACTGCCATAATTAAAGTCAAATAATATAAAAATGCAGGGATAGTAGAGGCGATCATTACCTTCAAATAAGGTATGCCTAAAAATTCTGCCATTAAAAAGCCTACAGCACCCATAATAGGCGGAGTAAATTGTCCCCCTGTTGAGGCTACAGCTTCAACAGCTGCTGCAAAATTGGCATTGTAGCCAGTTTTTTTCATTAAGGGAATGGTAATTGTCCCAGTGGTGGCTACATTTGCCAAGGCACTGCCATTAATCATTCCCATTAAAGCACTGGCAAAAACTGCAACCTTGGCTGGCCCCCCTGCACTTCTTCCTGCAATAGTTAAGGCTACATCATTTATAAAATTGCTAAAGCCACTTATCCTTAAAAAAGCTCCAAATAAAATAAATACAAAAATATATGTGGCCGAAACTCCAACTCCCATACCTAAAATACCTTGGCTGCCCCAAAACATATGCTCTATAACCCGTTTTACGGAAAAACCACTATGGCCAAAGGCCCCAGGAATATAAGGCCCTATAAAATTATAGATTAAAAATATTAAAGCCAAAATAGCCAAATTTCCCACTACTCGACGAGCAGCCTCAAAAACTACCAAGACCCCAATTCCAGCAACAATATAATCAATAGGTAGTAAATAACCTCCTCGGAAAACATAAGAATTGTAGTTAACCAATAAATACCCAAAGGAGCCAATACCTAAAGCCAACCAAATTAAATCAAACACCGTTGGTAATGACCTTTTCCTTTTTTCCTTTTTGTAGGCGGGATATAATAAAAAGGTCATAAGAAGTAAAAAAATAATATGCCAGCTGCGTAATCTTATAGCATCTAAAACACCAAAGCTATTAACATATAATTGAAAAAGTGACCAAGTAATAGCGATAATACTAATTACTTTGGTAAAAGGACCAATATATTTTCTTGTCCGGAGTTCGCTTTCCTTTTCCTCCAGCATTTCTTGCACATTGGCCTCTGGCATTGTCTGTTTCAATTGTTGCCCTCCTATAATGCTTAATAATTCTCTACAAATAAGAAAAAAGCACCCCTCTATAGAAGTGCCAAAAAATGCTAAAAGTTATTCCATCTTCCACGCTTCTACCTACTAGCGTATCGCCTAACTTCTTAGCTTGCTATCCTACATTTTTATTATATTTGTTCATAATTTATTGTCAATAGTTTAACATATTTAGGTGTGTTTATTCTGTGATAATGTCACCTCGTAGTTATTCCGATAAAATGTCACTATGAAGAACGAGGTGCATTATCTAATGAGTCAAAAACAATTAAATAGGTATTCAGTAATCTCTAAGCTTATTGAAGGTAGTATAACTACCTTCGAAGCAGCAGAAAGTTTAGACCTTAGTGAACGCCAAATAAAGAGGCTTAAAAAAGGAGTGATT